>JAGVJW010000279.1 GCA_020050895.1 bacterium
GATTGGATGCGAAGAGCACCGCGAGTGCTAACGGAGGCAATAACCATGTGGAATGAATTAGTGCCTACATCGATGGCGGCTATGACGTCGGGATTATCAGCATCATTTTCCATGCACTGCGAAGTTACTTCGTGTTATAGATTGCTGCATGCTTCAGAAACCGTTTATTGTTGTCATGCTTGTAATCGTTGGCGCAATTCTCCTTTCAAACATTCTGATTGGAGCGTTTCGCCGATTTTTCGGTAAGAAAAACCATTAAACTCACACCAAACCAACATCAATGCCTAAGAGCCATCGTTTTGCCTTCCTCGATGTGTTGCGCGGCTTCGCAGTGTTGTGGATGATACAAGTTCATTTAACAAACGTTCTTATCGATCCATCACTACGCGGGACGTTGATATTTGATTTACTGAACATTTCTAACGGTTTCGTTGCCCCCGCATTCATTTTTTGTTCTGGTGCCGGGCTATGGATTGCACTCGACAGGAAGGGGGCTTTCTATTTGAGAATAGGCACTGATTTATGGCTTTATTTACGTCGGCTGGCATATATCCTTCTCTGGGCATACATGCTTCACGTTCCATTTTATTCATTTGAGCGAACACTAATAGCAACGCGGCAAGAATTGATGCCGTGGCTGCAGACCGACGTTCTTCAAACAATTGTATATGCATCTCTCATAGCGCTTGCATGTTTCCTGATTGTACGCGATCTCCGCAAGACAACGATTGTGTACGGCGTGTTATCAATTGTACTGATGATGGGAACAGTATTCATCTGGGATTCCGATCCAGTGGCGTGGCTTCCGCCCAGTCTAGCCATCATGATCCTGCCTGCCCCGGCGTCATTGTTCCCGCTGTTCCCATGGATGTGCTATCTCTTTGCGGGAGCCTTTATCACAGGCATATTCATGCGCTCGGAACGGAAGACGCAATTTGCTCGGCAATTGATTTGGCTGAGCGTTGTTGGTACTGGCCTGATATTTTTATTGAAATCGCTACCCTTTGATTCACCGTGGACCCATACCTGGTGGTCTACATCGCCGGGCCTTCATCTCTTTAGAATTTCGGGAGTTGTTCTCGCAATGTCTTCGCTCTATTTGTTTGAGCAGCGTCTGCGTACTTCGCGTTTGGGGATGGGTATGCAGATCATCGGGAACGAGTCATTGTTCCTATATCTCAGTCATCTACTCATCGTCTATGGCACTGCCTTGTTAGTTATTAGGGCAATTACCGGAGTATCATCTACCGGTTATGTTGGCATTGGCATAGCATGGGTTGTGCTTACCGCTCCACTACTCATCATTACCAGATGGTGGCACACGTTAAAACACAACAAACCTGAATTGGCCCGGAAGGTTCTCATTGGCCAGATGTGCATTATGATCCTCGCATTTCTGTTAACGCCCGCAGATTTTAACATCCTTGAATTCTTGGGTGTCGGCACCAACTGATAACTGCTACAGCCAGAGAGCCATGCCGGGTATTACGGATACCCGGCATGGCTGAAAATTATCATGATGCCGGGTATCCGAAATACCCGGCATCATGATTTTTGCTCTTTAAAAACCAGCAAGGGTGGTGCCTTAGGCACCACCCTTGCGGCGTTCTGTTCGCGACTCGAAAGCCGTTAACGAGCTACGGTCACCGGAATAGTGATGGAGCCTTTACGGCCAGTAATCGCCACATAGTAAAGCCCATTGCCAAGGCCGTTTGTTACGAGATTGAACTCATAAATGCCGACACCTTGTTCCTCGTTGGCAATGAAGGTTGAAGCAATCGAACCCGTAACATCAAATACCTTGATGGTGATGTTGTCGGCACTGCCAAGCTCATAGCGAATCAAGGCTACGTCCTGTGTCGGGTTCGGTTGGGCTGATCCTGAAATAATGTAACCTCTCCCCGCCTTCTCTTCGTCCACACCTGTTGTAGTGTCCTGAGGTTTGTATTCGGCGTTTACGGGATCGTAATTAGCCCACGGCAAATCCCATCGCTGCATGCCGAAGGCGCCGCGATAGGATACATTTTCAAAGAAGGGATCCGATGCTGTGCCACCGAAACCTGTACTCGCGGTTAAAAGAGGTGAGCCCACCTTCGGGACTGGATTGAAGTTGACATCTGTAACAAATGGATTTTCCAGCATCGCAACATTTGGCGATGATTTATCAATAATGTTATTAAACGACGATTGTGCTATCCAGTTTGCATCCATGCCCGAAGGAGGTGTGCCGGACGCCAGATTCATCCACGAACCTTTGATGCCATACCATGAGTCGTTGCGAACCTCAAGCTCGTTGTTGTTTGCTGCATCCATGGTAGCAGACTGGGCGATTTCGATTCCACGAGGCCAGCCGATAAAAACGGAGTTGTGAATTGAGGTTCGTGCATTTCTGCGAATCTGCGCAGCGGCACCATAACGTGAATTGTATTGGCTGTTGCCACTGCCAGTCGTCCATGATGTGTCTTGAATTGGACCGATGGATGTAATGTTGGAAAACACAGGCGCCGTGAATGGCTGGTTTGCGGAGCTGGAACCATCATTGTCCTGCTCGAAGGTTTGCGACGTCGAGGCATCAGCAACAGAACGGAATCTCTGCGCCACAGCAAATTGAATTTTCCCGCGATATCCAAAGTCACTGTCGAAGTCATCATCGAGTGTTCCGAGAGCAATGAGATTCTTGTGGTTAACTGTTCCGCCAAACCACTCGAATGCATCATCGTTACCATGGCTGACCTGAATATTATTGATAATGGTGCGGCGGCCAACTCCACCCATTGTTAGGCCATTGAGTTCTGCATTCGGAATAACTGCAATGCCGGCAAATTCTATACGGGCGTATTCAATCACTCCGCTGGAGTCGTCGTCGTCTGTACCACCATACCATCCCTTGCCAGGAGACGGATCTGCAATACCGCCTTCGATGGGCGCTTCGCCTGCAGGCGGATTAATGCTGGCCTTGCCGCAGATGACGATGCCGCCCCAGTCGCCGCGTGAACGCTCGCCAGGACGCGCACTCGACGAAAAGATAATTGGCTTCTGCGGTGTTCCACGAGCCAGAATCTTTCCGCCGCGGTTGATGGCTAATACTGAGTTCTGACCAACAGTATCGCCAAGTACAATTGTCCCTGGCTCGATTTCGAGAACAGCGCCGTCGTTTACAAATACGTAACCATCCAGACAATACACTTTTTGGTTTGAGAGGTGTACCCTTCCGGTAATCTCACCTTTCAACACTGAATCGCATTGTACTGGCGTCGGTGCACTTACAGTAAATGGATTGTCGTTGACGTCGGTGCGCGATGTGTCGCTAAGAAGAACTAGTCTTACATACCCAGTTGTGGTTTCGTCCTCCCGACGGAATACAACTAATGCGCTGCCACGGGTGGAAGCTGAATCCTTAACATTTGCAAGTATTGTCCTCCATGGACCTATTTTGCTCTTGCCGAATTCAATTTTCCATCGTTGGCTGAGCGTGTTTGTGGTGTCCCAGCGTATTGCTACTGTTTGTCCAACGCGATACACCTCGCCATTAGCAGCTCCCGGAGCCATAACGCGTACAAAAGGTTGTGGAACATCCTCTATTTCAAACGGAAAATCAGAAACGTCAAACGATGTCTGATCAGAGACCGCAGACAATCGCACATATACAGATGGCATCACCGTGCTTGGCAGCGTCCATTCGTACACACCTCTATTCACACCCGCGTCGGTAACTGAAGCAACAACTGTTGTCCATGGACCTGTGATCGATGCTCCGTATTCGATTTTGAAGTTCTCATTTTGAGTTCCAGTGGTATCCCACAAAATGTTCACCTTTGTCCCACGCACATAGCTTTCACCTGCGCTTGCACCAGGCGATCGGACAATAACATTCACCGATGCTTTGTATTCGGTGTTTACAGGGTCGTAGTTCGCCCATCCTGCATCCCAGCGTGTCTGCCCATCTGTACCGAATGCACCTCTATAATCAACTTGTGTAAAGAATGCATCGCTGATTGGATACAATGACGATCCGATATTAAATAACGCAGTATTCAGGTAGGGGGCTGATGGATACGGTAGGGGATCGAACGCGCCATCTTCGGGCCACGGATTTGTTAGTTGTGCATTATTTGGATTCGACGCATCGAGTCCATTGCCAAAATTGGGGCTATCAATCCAGTTGGCATCCATTCCCGGAGGTGCAGTACCACCAGCAAGATTCAGCCAGGTTCCTTTCACGCCGAACCAATTGGATGCACGGACAGCCAGTGAGTCCGTGAGCGCAGCAAACATGGTTGATGATTGCGCGATTTCTATACCACGGGGCCATCCTAAAAAGATTGAGTTAAAAATGGAGACTCGCGCATTCCGCCTTATCTGCGCACCAGCTCCGAATCGGGAACTGTATTCGTTGTTGCCAGTACCCGATGTCCACGAAGTATCCCGAACTGGACCAATTGCCGTGATGTTTGAAAACGTTGCAGACGTAAATGGCTTGTTGTACGAAGAACTACCATCGTTATCACATTCGAAAGCTTGTGATGTGGATACATCGGCGATTTGACGGAATCTCTTAACAAGTCCAAACTGAACCTTGCCCTTAAATCCGAAATCACAGTCAAAATCATCGTCCAATGTTCCAAATGCAATCAAGTGTTTTGCATTTACGGAGCCACCAAACCATTCAAATGCATCATCATTACTATGACTGACTTGAATGTAATCGAGTACTGTTCGGCGGCCAACTCCGCCCATCGTCAATCCATTTAATTCATTATTCGGTAGCACAGCGATGCCAGCGAATTCAATTCTTACATATCGAAGTACTCCGCTGGAATCATCATCGTCGGTTCCGCCATACCATCCCTTTCCGGGATTGGGGTCTGCAATGCCCCCTTCAATCGGGGCTTCACCGGCAGGGACGTTGATTCTGGCTCTGCCACATATCACGATGCCGCCCCAATCGCCACGTGAACGCTGACCCGGCGCGGCACGTGATGTGAATACGATCGGATTTTCTTTGGTACCGTTTGCAACAATCATACCGCCCCGGTTAACACTAATTACAGAGTTCTGACCTACGGTGTCGCCAACAATAATCGTTCCCGGTTCAACGATCAAGGTTCCACTAACATATACATAACCATCGATACCATATACTTTTTTACGATTTAAACGTACTGTGCCTGTTATCTCGCCTCTGAGTGTTGAGTCTACATCTATCTCCTGTGGGTCTTCGATGATAAAAGGTGCGTTGTTGATATCCCAGCTGTTCGGATTATTGGTGGCAATCATTCTAATGTATCCGGTAGATGTACCCGCTGAGGGAACTCTCCATGTGTGACGCCCGCGCGTGCTGCCCGAATCCTTGATGTCGACTGCATTTGCAATGTTTGTCCAAGGTCCTACAGGCGAAGTGCCAAACTGAAAGTTCCAGCGCTGACTAAACGGTACACCCGTGGTGTCCCACGTCAGGTTCTGTGTTGAACCAGGTCGAAACGTTTCACCACCGTTCGGATATGTAATTCTGGCCACACCCTGCGGCATGGCTGGTGCAGCAATAAGCGCAATCATGGCTATCAATGTCGTACAAAATCTCATCGTGAATACTCCAAATAATTAAGCGTGGTGAACCATGTCTGGTAATTCTAATTAAATCGATATCCAATTGTGAAAGAATACCCAACTCCACGAACGTTGGACGCAACCGTTCTTCCAATTTGCTCCCACACCAAGGGTTGATTGAGTAAGTCTTTCACTGATGCCTTCATCTCGAAGTTGCCAAATGCTTGTGAAACCGAAACATCTATAACATCACGCGGATTCTCGTAAATGTGCGGTCCGTCCGTTTGCAGGTCTGCTGGAATCTGATAAACGCCTAATTGCGATACCTTGATTATGCGCCTGCCTGCAGTGTTATATCCCGCACTGATCGTCGTGCCCCAGTCAGGATTGTAGTATGACAGTCCAACATTAACTGTATAGGGAGACTGACCCCACATCTGCCGTGTGTCGTTGAGATTAACCTGCTGCACGGTAATCTCCGAATTAATAAGAGCAACATTTGCAGATACAACAAAAAACCGCATCGGCCTGGCAACAAAGGACAGATTCTTTCGCATTTCTAACTCCACACCATAGTTCGTTGCATTCCCTGTTGCATTTCTGAAGGTGTAAACTACCTGACTTCCCGGAATTATTGTCTCTTCGATTGCATTTAGGAAATTCTTGTAGAATCCGGAAACCGAAAGTACTTCACCGGGTCCCGGGAAGTACTCGAATCGTAAATCGTAGTTCTGCACCAGTGCGCGCGTCAAACCCGGATAGCCCTGTGTAGCAGACTGCGACTGAAAATCATAGAATGTGAAGGGGGCAAACTCTCGCAGCGATGGGCGCGTGAGCGTTTGCGAAGCAGCAACGCGGACATTGAAATTTTCAAGTGGTGTAAGGACGATATTAATGGACGGTAGAACGTCAACGATATCAAGATTTACATTAACCGGTGCATCATTCTCATCAAATGAATTCAACCTCTGCAAGCTATTCTCAATTCGAGCTCCACCAATGATTCGTACCGGTAGAGATGCAACCTGGAATGGATAATCAACCATTGCATATCCGGCGTACAGACTTTCGTCTGCCATATACGAATCTCTCTTTCGCGAATCTTCGGAGACGCCAATTCTGCTTGCCGAATAATTAGAATCCACAAACAGTTTCGAAGGATCGGGAACCACTGTCGAGTCGGCGCTGTAGGTTAGATCGCTATAGTTGATGTCGGTCTTGTATGCATCGTAAACATACGTGTACGACCTTGCAATGAAATCACGATTCCTGAACTCGTACAAGCCCCCTACCTTAATTTTTGTGGCATTCACCGACAGGGTGGCATTGAGGCCAAGATTGCGGGAGTATTCATTGAGCACTGAGTAAAAACGACCCGCGTCGGATCCGGAACCTTGCGTTGTAACACCGCCAGGGCCAAGGGCAATCTCCATGGGATCTGTAGGATCTGCGAATTCACCTTTTTGAAACCGCAGACGGCGAAAATCTGGTTCGTTTCTGCGCGATTGTGAGTAGCCAGCCCTCCAGTCTATTAACAGGTTTGATGCTACGTCGATGTTGTGCTCGCCGGTAAGCGTCGATGCAAGTAACTGCTTTTCAACAAATTGAAACGACAGGTTTTTTCGGATTTGACTCTGCGTGTAATCGTGACCAAACTGATACACAGATTCATCGTCCGATGAAATGGTATAGTTATTTTTTAAAGATATTGACGATTGCGATCCGATCTGATATGAAATGTTTGCCAAAGCGCCGACATTTGTCGATTGTCCAGAAACTGAACCTGCATAGGAGAACTGCTCATCACCGTTTGCCAGAAGCTGTGCGCGGAACATGCGGTTCATTGAATAGTCGGTGCCGTAATTCAACGATGCAACGAGCCCTACACGCGATTCTTCGGCAACGTCCCAAACATTCTGTAGCGAAACACTGCCTTTACCTGCAAATGGTGCGGTTTCTATCTGACGCTGGAACAGCGAATTGTTAAAGCCTGTACCGATTGCAATCCATTCATTCGTAGCATCCTGATTACCGGCTTTAACCTGCGAACGAAGTGCCGCGAAGTCCGACGTTCCTGGCATGCCCGCCGGAGCAGCACGCCAGCCGCGGTCGAGGCCAAGCCAGTCGGAGCTTCCACCCGGATATGTTACAAATTGTCCGGGTTGAAGTGTGACGTAATCATTGCCTTTAATACCGGCAGTGACCTTAATGCTGTATTCCGATGGGAAATCCACAGTATTCATCTGGACAAGTCCGCCAACAAAGTTTCCAGGCAGATCTGGAGTAAACGACTTTGTAACACTTACGTTTTCAAGCAGGTCTGCAGGAAACATGTCGAACGCAAACGACCGTTTATCTGGCTCGGTAGTAGTGAGCGTAGATCCGTTCAGCGTTGTACTGCTATACCGGTCGCTAACACCACGTACATAAACATATTTACCTTCGACCAGCGTAACACCCGTAACTCGCTTGAGCGCCTGACCTGCGTCGGCATCGGATAATTTCGATATCTCTTCCTTGGATATTCCGTCGCCTACAGTAGCAGCCTTCTGACGCTGCAGGAGTATCGCAGCCTGATTGTCGTTGATCCTTTCTGCTTCCACTACAACTTCCTTAGCGGAAGTCTGCTTTGTGTTAAGCACTACATCCAATGTAACAGTGAATTCCCCTTCTCCCTGCACAGCCAGCTTCTCCACAATCTTGGCTTCGTAGCCAACAAATGAAATC
>JAGVJW010000186.1 GCA_020050895.1 bacterium
AGCTGCGGCACCATGAAGCGACATGAACTGCGCGAAATTATTGCCGGTGGAGAATCATCTACAGTCGAGTTCAAACGTAAGTTCACCTCCCCGGAAAAATTTGCCAGAGAAATCATTGCATTTGCCAATACGGTTGGCGGGTATCTAATCATCGGCATCGATGACGACGGATCTATTGTTGGCATCGAAAGCGAAAAAGAGGAAGTGGAACTTGTTCGCGTCGCTCAGCAGATGATTACACCGGATCTGACCCTTGATGTTGAGATCGTCGAGATTGAGTTTAAGGATGTCGTTGTTGTCCGCGTGCCCAATAGCACGCACAAACCACACAGGTTAACAAGTGCCGATCCGAAAGAACGACCACATCAGCAGAAGGCGTTTATCAGGCAGGGTGAAAGTAGTGTGACGGCTTCGAGGGAAATGGTACGCATTCTGGAAGGCATGAGCCCGTCATCTGCACCGTTTACACTGTCCATAGGCGACCGCGAACAGCGTTTATTCACCTATTTGGAACGGTACGGTCAGGCAAGCGTTAACGATTTTGCCCGCCTCGTTAACATCTCTCGTCGGAGAGCCTCTCAGATTTTAGTTAAACTCGTTCGTGCAGGCGTACTGCACATCCACACGGCAAACGGTCACGATTTCTTCACGCTCGTTTGAGTGTTAATCATCTGCGCCGGCTTAACGATTTCTTTGTAAAAGTTATTTCTGCTTGAAGAAGAGAATGTTGGAAGTATTATTCTTTATTGATATTCTCAGATTATACAATCCGGATGATAGACCGGAAAAAACTTCAGGATTGAAGTAATGTTCCTGATCATTCAAGGTTGCGTTGAATCTCAGCATGAGTTGGCCTGAGGCAGAAAGTATCATTACCTCTGCTTCGCCGCTTGGCGTTGGCTGCACAACAGCACCCGATACATCAGTAACCGGATTGGGATACATGCGCAATGCAGTGCCATGCAGCGGATCCTCGGCTACACTTGTGATGGTAGGTGTCACCTGAGCCACCGCACTCCAGATACTGGCTCCGCATTCGTTAGCCGATCGGACAGCCCAGTAGAATCCAACGCCCGAAGGAATTGAAGATGCCGACAGATCGTATGAATTACCCAATATCAGCGAGTCTTGGAAAAAGGGTGAGCTCATATTTGCCTGCGCAGAAAAACGAATGTGATACGATGTTGCATCGCTTACGGAGCTCCACGTAAACTTCAGACTCTTGTCGAAATCTGCACTTACTGCACCCTTGGGGCCAACAAGAGTAGGTGAAGCTGGAATTTTCCCATCCGTTGTAAATGAAGATATAACCGACCATGCTCCAACACCTGCATCGTTGATCCCGCGAACCCTCCAAAAATATTTGACTCCACACGCCGGAACGCTCGAAGTAAGTGTTGTGCCGGTAAGAGTATCCTTGAACACAATTGCCTGTGTAATGAATGAAGTTTGTGACGCAATCTGAACTTCGTACCGATTTGCGAATTGCGCTGGCTGCCACTCAAACGTTACCGAGGTTCGGTTAACCTTCGTGGCATTGTTTATGGGAGTTCGGAGTACTACCGCTCCGGGGACCTGAGCCGACAGGACAAAATCTACTTTAAGATTATCTCCTTCAAAAGTAACATCATTTACAATGTTGCCATTGAGTCCACCACCCGAAGCTGTTATGGTTACGCTGCCGTTCCCCGAGAAAGGAATTGCATATCCACCAGATGATGATGTAACTGCATAATACTGTCCTCTTGAAGGCATTATGCGAACTCCGGCTATCCCCTCGCCGGGATCGTATATGCCATTGTCATTCTGATCGCTGTAGCATACACCAACGATGTACCTGACGCTTCGTATTGAAAAGTCCTGGGTGATAACGTATGGACCAGTAGTACCCTGTTGTATACCTCCACCGCTGTATATGATTCCAAGGCCCACTTCAGTGTAAACATCGGAATCGAAGTTGAGAATATTTCGCCTATGGCCTAATTCAATTTGATTTTGTTCACCCCAGTCGACGATGAATCCGGTGTATCCATACCACACTGAATTTGAATAGGCCGATACGTTTTCTCCATACATTCCCTGAGGATAGTAATTTTCGCGAGCAAAGCGATCCGTTAATTGTGAGCCATCGGATCCTACGTGTCCCTGGAAATTATTTGCAATCATGTCTGCAGTGTGCTTTTCTGATGCAATAAGCAGGGAAGGATGAAATGCCAACGGTGGACGCGAAGGATATGTTGTAAAAGCCTGTTTTGTTGCCTGTTTGTCTATTTGCCAATACGTATAGGCCTGTTGCACGTCAGGGTCGTCTGTGTCGATGGCTTGTATACCAGCCTCAGCTGGGTTTGCGCGAGCGTTATTCATAAGCTCAAGCATGTACTGTTCATCATCAGAAGGATCGCCGTGTGAGTACTGCTCCGTCGGCTGAGTGTGAGCTGGTATTGCTGCACACATCAAGATGACTGCGAGAAATGGTAGGGGGCTTCCTAACGTTTTCATTGGGAACCTGAGGAAAATATCAGGTCATAAAATTACGAATTACAGGTCTCCCTTCTGAGGTCTCATGATAATTTCTTCGATATGAGTCCGCGGATTGTCGAGGTTCGAAATGAGAAATGCTACCACATTTGCAACATCATCGGCAAGCATCATTTTAGAGCCGAACTCTTCGCGCTCCTGCAATTCCCACATCTCTGTTGAAGTAGCTCCCAGAATAATATCGGTGACCTTTATCCCAAGATCTCTTACTTCGTTACGCAGCACTCTGTTCATTGCCAATAAACCAGCTTTGGCCGAGCCGTAGCCTCCGTTGCCTTCATATGCTGTGATTGCAGATATGGAATTGATGGTAATAATCATCCCATTGTGGTGCTGTATCATCGAAGGAAGCACCGTTTTTGCGGATAGAAAGCCCCCTGTCAAATTAATTTTTTGCTGATCGACAAACTCGTCTTCACTCATGTCAACGAGGCTTTTCCAAATCCCCAGACCGGCACTGTTCACAAGAACATTAACCGGACCGTACAAGTTTTCAGCGATGGCATGAGTTCGTGCGAGGCTTGCGGCATCGGCAACATCACATACTAATATTTGTGATGATTGCTTTGGCAATAGATTTTCTACTTGCTTTAACGAAGCCTCGTTGCGAGCCGAAAGGGTTAGGTTGCACGTCGAACTCAAGGTCTCGGCAATAGACAATC
>JAGVJW010000261.1 GCA_020050895.1 bacterium
AGGAGTGTGTGATGGCGTACCGATTGATCCATCATCGAACTGCACAATCGATGGCCAGCCTGCACGCTCGACTTCAATCTTTTGCCAATCCTCGATTCCAGCAACAAGATTGTCGGGATCTGTTGCGTCAAGAAAGTTGTAATGGCTTCCCCTTGAGACATTAAAACCCGGGATACGCGTTGCAGGATCGCGTGTAGAATCCTTGGACGTCATCCATAGAATCTGCAGATACTTATCAGCTCCAACCTCGGACAACGTCAATCTGTTGGGCATCGAAGCATTTGTCTGAAAATCGTAATACGTAAATCCAACCTTGGTGCCAACACCCTGAGCTTGTACCAGATTTCCGTTTTGAACTTTTCTGGAAGGTAGGAGGACTGGCGATGTAGCAACAGCAACAGGCTGCCGTTCATCGGTTGTGGTACCAACCCACTTTACTGCCTGGTTTGTAAGAGGCAGAACTTCGTTGAGGTGCTTAACTGGCGTGCTGAAAGGGGCACGCATTTGCGCAGACGAAGTGTATACTAATGAACAGGCCACAACAACCTTTAGTGCTGTGGTAAAATGAGTAGCGAATAGTCCCATGTTGGTCTCCTTGAGTCCCCTATTTTTTTTCAGGGGCGCAATATACAGCATTTTGATTGAGGCATTGCCCACATTAAAATCGGACATGAACGCCTGTCAAACCTGTTAAAATGGTGCCATAATTAATTCCTGACTGGTTGTTGTTTCTTGTCCCCGTTCTGAACGGCATTGTCCTTAACTCACTTCCAATCACAAGTGATACAACGCCCCCTAGCCTCCACTCGCCGATTAATCTACCATACCCAATAAGGCCATCCTCGCCAACTCCGGCAGCGGCACGAGCATTCAACGATAGAGAGCTCAGAGTGATGAATCTGCGCTCATAAAATGCTGTTCCCCAAACAGTTGATTGCCTGGAAGACGTTGTAAACTGGCTGGCTGAATAATGGGTTGTTGCCGGATCCGGCGATGTAAGTTTTGTTGGTTGCTCCATTGGCATCTGCACAGTAGATGCTTGAGGCTGAATTGCCACATCAATTGGTTCCCGCGAGGCCATGGAAGCTTCATCCGGCGCTCCAAGCAGCGACGATGTTGAATACTCAATTGAATACGATGTAGCACCAAATTCCAACCCGACAAAATCCTCCTTACCCATTTCGTAACCAATGCTTGCAGCAACCTGGCTAATGTTCGTTGCGCCGGAGGCATTTGAGCCGAAGCCTTCGCCATACATAGTCGCCAAAGAGATGCGAGTTCTCTGCGTTGTGTTATTAAGGTCTGCTGATGAATAGATACCATCCCGATCTTCAGTTTCGGAAGCAGTTGGAAGGGGCCGACTAAAAAGGCTATTCAATGTTGGTTGTTCAATCCTAGGCTGTTCTACACTTTGGTTGGAATTCAACTCCGTTGAATTATCGTTTTTTGCACGCAGAGTTGCTAACTCGTCATCACCATCTATTGCATATCCAGCTGCCTGTCTGCTAATGCCAAGTGCTGACTCTCTGCCTTCACCTGTGCCGTGAATGCTGGCTTTCATGTTTGTCGCGGAATTTGCTGCGCCACTGACTTGATTCACATCAAAAAAAATAGAGCTATCACGGAAAGAATTCAATTCAAGAAAACTATCTGTAATAGGCAGGCATAACAGAAAAAGCATCACTACCATTGTACCAAACTTTCTACTCGCAACGGATTTGATGTTGCGAAACCTACCTGCAGACGCTTGATTAGCCGACGCTTCAATAGCTCCGAAAACACTCTTTCTCAAGTCCAGCGGAACTTCGGTTCTGTCTTCATAGCACATCGAGATATGGAGTATCACTGCGGCATCAAAGGCCTCATGGGCTGCTGGATCTGCTGAGATCCGCGTTCTTAGTAACTCATCTTGTTCCGGAGTGAGATCTCCATCAAGATATGCCGATATGAGCCTCTCGACAGTCATGAAGAGCGCTCTGTGACTATGGGTGAAAGGATGCGTCTCAATATCAATCGTGCCCTGAAGACACGGACTTTTGCCAGCGAGAGATCTATTCCAACTATGTCGGCAATGTCGGCGTATGAATGTCCTTCGATATCGCGCAGAATAATTGCTTCTCTGAGTGAGAGGGGAAGCATCGAAAGAGCTCGTGAGAGATGGTCTCGCAGAATATCGTCGGACTCAGACGAAGCCGAGTTGGTATGAAGCCTCTCATCGAAAGCTTCGTGTTGCCGGCGCCTCATGCGAATCAAGTTCAGACACACCCGACGTGCGATGGAGAATAACCACGACTCAATGTTAATAGTCTTCAGGTCGCATCGATGCTCATACATCTTGATGAATGTTTCCTGAAATGCATCGCGCGCTGTTGCTTCGTCCCCCGTTAGGTGCTTACAAAATCGATAAATGGGGTATTCAAACCGGTCGTATAACAATCTGAACGCATCACGACTGCCTCCTCGGAACTCTTCCAACACCTGGATGAGCAGACCGCCTTCTAATGAACGTCTATGGTTTGGATTGTATCGCATTTGTCGATCTGGTGTGGTGACACAACCGACGCCGCGATGGTTACATGCTCCTGCTCATTATCCATGCGATGAGCGTCAGTCCTGCAAAAACTATCTGCACAATTCCAAACAGAATCACTCCAACCACAATTCCGAACTTTCTGTGGAGGCCTTCCGAAGTCGTGATACCAATCGATAACGCAACATAATACCATAATCCGAACACATCAAGCCGTTGCAGCCATGAAAACAAGAGTGGATACTGAGCTGGATCCACAAAAACACCAAGATGCAATCCAAACCTAACAGTATGCAGGATCAAGTGAAGGGGCGTTTCAACGAGGAAGCGTAAAAGGTCGATGCCCGTTGCTGCTGACACGCAGATAATCGCAATTGAAACTGAATATTGCTTATCAGTTAGAAACCGCGCAACACCGAGGGCCAGCGCAGATACCATAATCAAGGACAGGAATGTCTTGAGTAGTGCGCTTCCCATGATTGCGGTGAACTGGTGCATCTCATTTGACATTGCAACCGACTGCTTGTCCTGCCCAATCTGCTGCAGGGGTAGAGTAATACTGGCATTTTCCATTTCGAGTCTGGGGTCTGCTGCTTGGAGATAAGCAAGACCCGTTTCCGCTGAAGTCAGCAGCAAAACCGCAACTGCAAAGACAGCAGTGGCCGACGCGGCCTGAGTTTCGTGAAGCCGTGTCGGATTCACGACAGCAAATACCAGCGACTTCAGCGCAACAAGCAATCGCACTTCAATTATCTAACGTGTTTCTTGAGGAATAAAATCCTGATCGGTCAGCGGCAGGTTCAACTGTATATCCCAGGAGAATGATAGCGTATAGATTGGAGTCTGCGTTACAACCGTTGTCGGGAATTTCACCCCGGCCACATCGACGTAGTTGTCGAATTTCTCAATAATGGTTACAGATCCCCCTGGTGTCTGCTCTTCTTTTTCAGTTTTCGACAAGAGCATAGATGTTGTATTAAAAAAGTATAGGTCTTTCTTCCCAATAGGAGTCATTGCCTCTACAACGATAAAGTCACCTTTCTTACCTTTTACCGACGTCTTATATCCGTCAGCTTGCCACGACAAAACGGGAAACAGGCGGGCCTCCAGGATTATTCGTTTTGTCTCTTCAGCATCGGCCTCACCAGCTGGTCCTCTGTTCAGCGATACCCATGCCTGTACACCATTTGTGCTCTGCATTTGCTGCATCACAGATAAGTCGATTTTGAAATAATCCTTGTTTGGACTCTTCCATTTTCTTACTACCGTACCATCCATGTCGCGTCCCTGCATCGACATCACAGCCCTACCATTCATAACAGCACTCTGCACGGCATTCACTGCAGCCTCGCCGCCAAGTGCTTGCTGATACCCCCTTACAATATCATCAACACTCATGTCAACACGTTGATATTCTTCAGCAACAGCCGGTTCAAGGTCGAGCGTGTAATCGTACACAGGACCAAATCGCTCAAGTGTGCCTCGGATGGCAGGGTTGCCGACTACAACAATCCGCAGGTCGAACATGCCGAGGTACTTTCTAACAGCTTCTGAAACGTCTCCGTACGACACTGCTTCAATGCGTTCCACTTCACGTTCAACTTCGTCCATGGGAATACCAATAAACCATCCATTTTGCAAATAGCTTGCAATAGTAGATGCTTGTTCAAGCGAAAGCTTGTACCTACCAACACGAATAGCGATCGACCTCTTCAAAATTTCTTCATCGGGTCCCTCTTCGTCGAGCTTTTTCAATTCCCGAAGAATAACAGAGATTGTAGAATCAGTAACTGAAGAACGAACTTCTGAACCGAGGGCAAATCTGTTATAGCGTACTCCCTGTGTTAAGAAAGCAAATGGAGAATAGGTGTATGAATACTTTTCCCTTAGAGTAGAAAACAGGACACTGCCAAAGCCTCCGCCGAGATATGTAGATGTCAGGTCGAGAGCCATAAACCTTTCATCCTTTCGCGACGGTGCCGGTGTACAAACAATGATTGTACTTTGTACCGCTCCAGGTCTTGCAACGAAATAAACGCCCTGGCGTTCTGTATGCAATTCCGGGTTTTCTGGAGCCGAGATATTTCCCTTTTCCCATTTGTTTAAATGCTTCGATAATAACGCCTTAGCTTCCTTCACGGTAACATCGCCAACAATTGCGATTGATGCATTGTTTGG
>JAGVJW010000213.1 GCA_020050895.1 bacterium
AGTATCCGTGCATCACCTTAGCTTCGCAGAATGGACTTTAAACCACAGACACCACGTTTCCGTGAAATTATCACAGACCACCTGAGTCGTCAGGAATTCATGAAACACATCGGATGCCGACTCACTGTTATTGAACCAGGCTATGTGGAAGCAGTTATTGATATAGGAGTGATGCATCAGCAGCAGATTGGTCTGGTTCATGGTGGTGTTACGGCAACCATTGCAGATGTTGCAGCAGGTTTTGCCGGATTCACGCTCATCAAGGAGCACGAGCAGACCGTTACTGGGGAAATAAAAATCAGTTATTTGGTAAAAGCAGTTGGCAAACAACTTCGTGCCGTTGGCCGCGTCATAAAGGCCGGCCGTTCCGTTCATTTCTGTGAAGCCGATGTGTTTTGCGACGATGTGCTGGTGGCACGAGCTTCCACAACAATGTTTGTGATACGATCCCAACAATAACTATGCCTGACACGGAACCGGACGTATGAAAAAAATTCTTTGGGTAGACGACGAAATAGAATTATTGAAACCGCATTTGATTTTGCTCAATCAGCGGGGTTATGAAGTTGCAACTGCCACAAACGGCGAAGATGCCATCGAGATGGCTCAGACAGAGCATTATGATTTGATTTTTCTCGACGAAATGATGGTTGGCATCTCGGGTCTGGAAACCCTGGCTGTACTAAAAGACATTAATTCGTCCGTTCCCGTTGTGATGGTTACAAAGAACGAGCAGGAATCTCTGATGGAAGATGCCATTGGGCGGAAAATAGATGATTACCTTACGAAGCCAGTAAATCCCACACAAATCCTTGCGGCTTGCAAGAAATTCCTCGAGACGCAGCGCATCACCGAACAACGCATAACACAGGATTTTCATCAGGAGTACAGCGTTATTTCTCGGCGTTTGCTTGATAAGATGGATTGGAGCGAGTGGCTTGATGTGTACATCAAGCTCGTACAGCGCAGCGTAGAATTAGACAGGCATCACGATGTTGGGCTCGAACAATCGCTTCACGACCAATGGCGTGAATGCAATGCCGAGTATTCAAAGTTTATTGAAAATGAATATCATTCGTGGCTTGGTCCGCGCGATAAACGCTCCGAAGGCATACCCTTGCTTTCGCCGCACATTGCAGATACCTATCTGATTCCCAAACTGGCTTCCGGCAAGCCGACATTCTTCATCATTGTAGACTGTATGCGCCTGGATCAATGGCTTACGATGGAAGAAATTATCTTGCCGATGTTCAATATTCAAAAAGATTACTATTGTTCAATTCTGCCCACGGCAACTCCGTATGCGCGAAATGCAATTTTCGCCGGACTTTTTCCCACAGAAATAAATAAACACTACCCGCAATTCACAATTGATGAAAGGGGCAGGGACGAACACACACTTAATAAAAACGAAAAAGAACTATTTCAACTTCTGCTTAATCGTCGCAGGGTAAAACTGAAGAACGACCTGCAGTACGTCAAGATCATCGACACTGAATATGGCAAGCGAATCGAAGCCGACATCCTAAGGTATGCCCAGTCTCACCTAACGGCTATCGTCATCAACGCCGTTGACATGATTGCTCACTCGCGTTCAGACTATCCTATTCTTAAGGAAATCGCACCCGACGAATCGGCATATCGCACACTTACTAAGTCGTGGTTTCAGCATTCATCGTTCTTAGGAATTTTACGAGCACTTTCAACCGTGCCTCAGGTTCAAATTGTTATTACAACAGATCACGGCAGCGTACGCTGTCTGCGTGGAGCAAAAGTTATTGGCGACAGGGAGACAACCACAAACCTGCGCTACAAGGTTGGACGGAACGTGAAAGCAGACAGTAAGGATGCACTCATTATAAGGGACCCGGAGTCATACATGATACCAGCTCCCGGCCTGGCAACAACGTGCGTAATTGCTAAGGAAGACCGATATTTTGTTTACCCAACGGATTATCATCACTATTTAACAAAGTATCGCGATTCATTTCAGCATGGCGGAATATCGTTGGAAGAAATGATATTGCCAGTCATTACTCTAACACCGCGATAGTTTTCGCACTCAGTACTTCACAGTTTCTTAGTTTACACAAGGATTGATTCACTATTTAAGATTCCTTGATGGAAATTGAGACAATTCGAACAGAAAGTGAAGAAGAGACCATACTCACTGGTGAGCATTTCGGGTCTAAACTTAAAAAAGGCGACGTTGTAGTACTCGAAGGCGAACTCGGAGCGGGAAAAACTGAATTTGTTAAAGGTATCTGCAGATTTTTCAATGTAGAAGATCTGGTTACAAGCCCAACATTTACCATAATCAACCAGTATGTTGGGGAGACACCGGAAGGCGACAGCATTACCATTTATCACGCCGACCTTTATCGCATAGAAAAGCAGGAGGATTTGCTTCAGGTAGGGTTTGACGATATGGTGTTTGCGCACAATGCGATCAAGCTCATCGAATGGCCTGAGCGTGCATTTGGGTTACTGCCTGATTCTTACTGGAGTGTTAAGATGAGTTCGAATGATGAGAACGATTTCCTTCGCCTAATAACAATCGAACGTCACATATCTTTGCACGCCTGAAACAGACACTCCACTCCTTCAACCACACCACATCATGCACGTAGCGTCGCGTATATCACGTCTCGGAACCGAAACAGCATTCGAAGTTCTTGTCAAAGCACGAGCTCTCGAGGCAACGGGGCGAAACATCGTTCATCTTGAAATTGGCGAACCTGACTTCGATACTCCGCCCAATATCATTGACGCTGCAAAGCGTGCGCTCGACGATGGCTATACACACTACGGCCCATCGGCAGGATTACCGCTGGCACGCGAGGCTGTGGCTCAGTACATCAACAAAACACGCCGATATAACATTTGGGATGCAGATAATGTTGTGATAACTCCAGGTGCAAAGCCCATTATGCTCTATGGTATGCTGGCTGTTGTGGACGAAGGCGACGAAGTCATCTATCCCAATCCCGGATTTCCCATCTACGAATCCATCATCAATTTCATTGGTGCGAAACCAGTGCCCCTTCCCTTAAAAGAAGAAAAGGAATTCCGATTCG
>JAGVJW010000197.1 GCA_020050895.1 bacterium
ATAGCTCAGTTGGTAGAGCACAACCTTGCCAAGGTTGGGGTCGCGAGTTCGAGTCTCGTTTCCCGCTCGACGACGCGAGTCGTCACTTCCTCTTTATGCTGCATGCCTTGCCGTCTCATTCCCCCCTGATGGCGAGGCATTTTTTTTGGTCGTAACTTTTCACATTCCCTGCATACAATACACATGTATCGTTGCGTCTCTATGCCGGTAAATTTTGGTGGGCTGTGAACGCAACTTCAACACACAACGCTTGATATGCTCAATACAATGCTGTTTGGAAAGAAGGCTTCTTGTACAGCGCTCGCATTGTTCGTTGGTCATTTCATACAGTTAAGTGCAAGCGACGTTAGAGGCCTGAGAGTTGAAAATTCACCCAATGGGGTAATATCGTTTTCACTGAAACCAGTGATATATGGTTGGGACACAGTCGAAGCCGACGGAAAGAAGTCCTTAATCCCACACATCGATGGCGCAAGATTTCGGCAATCCTCAGACGCAACAGTTCGACAATGGGTGGTTACGTTTGATCTACCTGTATCAGGTGAAAATGGTTTTGCGTTACAGTCAAAGTCGAGCACGTCATCAGTAATCGACATAGAATTAAAAGCTGGCTATACACCCGAGGGAATTGTGATTCCCACGCAGCAACCGGTAGAGGCCGACATTTCAGTTTTTTATTCCGGTATTGCCCGCGATAAACATCTTGCAAGAGTTGAGTGCGTTGTAGTTGAAAGCAGGAATGGGCAAACTATTCTTCGCGACAACTTCAATATAAAAATTGAAAAGAAGGAGATCGTTTCTGCCACTCCTCTTAAACAGACCGAACAAGTTCTGGGATTGGAACCCTTAGGTGATGTGTACTCGTTTACAGTAAGCGAAGAAGGTGTATACAGAATAACTGCACAGCAATTGAGGGATGCCGGAATACCTACCGATGCACTGGCCGCAAAAAAAATTCACATATACGGGCGAGGCGGAACCGAACTTGACGAAGTAATTGAATCCGAATCAAATCGTAACCTTATTGAACAAGAGATAATTGTTAGAACCAATGGCGACGGATCTATATCTGAAGTTCTCTTCTATGCATCAGGACCAAATGGATTTAAATGGGGATCAAAAGGTGCTGAACACTATATCCATCACTATGCATTAAATGCAGGCTACCTACTTACGGTTGGAGGAGACGATGGAATGCGCAGCGTGGAACGGCAACCGGCGAGTGAGACACCCGACAATCGCCCCCTAACCGTTAGAGGCTACGTGTTCTACGAGGAGGAAATTGTTAACCCATACAACTCGGGTTCAGGACGGAAATGGCTTGGGAAGACTATCGAGACTAACGGTTCGCTAACAATCACAACAATGCTTCCGGGATTTGTTAGCAATGGAATAGTTGATTATAAGATGATGCTTGCACATAGAGGTAGTACTAACGGAACATTTACTGTATTCGAAAATGGCAAACCTCTTGGCCAGCGTGTCTTGCCACCTGTTCCGCAGTACATGGATACTTATTCGGGAGGTGTTGGGGGTTCGTTGTACGCTAATACATTATCGTCAGATGGCAGGAGTATTTTACGATTTCAATATTCGAATTCCGAACTATCGTCGTCAGGCTTGTTGGATTGGTTTGAGATTAACTATCCACGCGGAATGATTGCACAAGATGATAAGTTCTGGTTCTTCACCGATCCAGATTTAGCTGGCGTTTCGGAATATACCGTCAACGGATTTTCGGGTACAGAAATCTTTGCGTTCGACGTTACCGACCGCAGTTCTCCGCATCGAGTCAAGAATGCTGCTCCTTCCGGTGGTTTATGTTCCATTCGCGAGAAATCCGATTCCACTGGTATTCGCAGGTACTTTATTACATCAAGGATTCAATCCGTTGAATTGCACAAGGTTTCCTTTAAAAACCTACGAGCGCTTCCTCTTAATGCCGAAGTTATTGTTGTCACGAACAGTGTTCTGAGAGCATCTGCAGATCGGTTTGCCGAATACCGTCGGTCGAAGTCAGGCATGAACGTCGTCGTTGTCAATATTGAAGACATCTTCAATGAGTTTTCTTATGGTATCATGGATCCGACGGCGGTACGCGATTTCATTCGGCACGCGTTAACACAATGGACAACAAAACCTAAATATATTGTGTTATGGGGCGATGGACACTTTGATTACAAGGGAATTTCGACTACTGCTCCCAATTATCTGATTCCATTTGAGAGCCTGGATCCGGACGACATGAACTGGGGATTGAATACTCACACAACTGATGATTTCTTTGTACGGGTAGCAGGCAACGATACAAGGGTTGATGTTGCAATCGGACGTTTGCCCATCACTTCGAATGAAATTGGTGATCAGATGCTGGAAAAGATCAGACAGTATGAAGAAGAGAGTTCCGATGATGACTGGAGGACAAGAGTTGGCCTGGCAGCCGACGATGGAGCCACATCGTACGGATCCGATGGGTCGATCCATCTGGACCAAAGTGAAAACCTTTCAAGGAATTACATTCCGGAGTCCATGTTACCTAAGAAGGTATACCTGGTTGAGTATCCGACCGAGAATATTGCAAAGGGACGTCGTAAACCGTCAGTAACAAATGAATATATTTCCTCTATTAATACAACGGGGCTGCTCGTATTAAACTGGGTTGGGCATGGCAATCCGAGGGTGTGGGCACATGAGCTGGTCTACGAGCGGGAAACAACGCCTCCTCTGATGACGAACAGCAACAAGTTCTTTTTCCTTACGGCGGCAACGTGCGATTTTGCACGATTCGATCTTACGGAAACGCAATCAGGTGGCGAGGAAATAGTAGTCAAGAAGGGTGCTGGCGCAATAGGTACGTTTTCGGCAGCGCGGGTAGTGTTTTCGTTTAGTAATGCCGAAATCAACCAGGAGTTCTATAAAAATTTATTTTCAATAGAACCCGATGGCACTGTACCGTTGCTGGGAGATGTGATGTTCCGCGTCAAGCAGACGCTAAGCGGATCGAACGATGAGAAGTTTTTGTTGGTTGCTGATCCAACGATGAGACTCACAATTCCGAATTACGAAGTGGCGTTTGATACAATTAATGGCGCTGCATTATCTTCAGCGTCCGATATCGTTATCAAGGCTCTTTCTTCAGTTACAATTTCCGGACACATCTCCAAACCGTCTCAATCCTCTGCCGATGATTCCTTTAATGGTATCGTCACAGTCTCGCTGCTGGATGCTGAGCGATCTATCACGGTAGTTGACAATGATATTTACTCAACTGTAAACAGGTTTACTGTACGCGGCGCTGCGTTGTCGAGAGGATCGTTTAAGGTAGACCGTGGAAGATTTACTGCAACGTTTGTTGTTCCCAAGGATATTGCTTTTTCTTCGGCCAATGCACGGCTGCATGGGTATGCGGTTAGCGACGACAACCGTATGGCAAAGGGAACAACTACCAAGCTTGTTGTTGACGGCTTTGCATCGAATGCCTATCAAGACTTCACAGGTCCAGATATCTCAATCTTTTTGGACTCGAGGTTGTTTACCTCAGGTGAT
>JAGVJW010000055.1 GCA_020050895.1 bacterium
AACGACGCTTCGGTTGCGCCCGGACCTGTAGCAATAATTATCGATGAACCACATGCTTCGAGTCCTGTTCCAACCAGTGCCACGTCGATCTCAGTTCTCGATGCTTCCGTCTGTGAAAATAAAACGGCCGTAGATTTTTCGATTGAATGTGATTCGAGGAGAATCTTCGATTTAATGTTGGTGTGGCATAGCACTTTCTTAAGCTCTTTTGTCTGGCCTCTGATAAAAGTGCAATCATGCACAATCGAAACTGCATGAAGCCTTGAATGCGTCACGTCCTCATGTGTTATCATCGTACCCTCATCATCGGGTCTGAAGGTGTTGAGCACAGCAACTGCAATTCCAGCATCTATAGCAGGCTTAATTGTATCTGGATGAAGCACCTTTGCGCCATAGAGTGCCAACTCACGAATTTCGCTATACGACAGTGATGGTATCGGACGCGCTGTTGCTGCCAACCGCGGATCGGTACTGTAAACTCCGCTGACGTCTGTCCATATTTGAATTAGCTCAGCTCCGACAGCAGAACCAAGAATAGCTGCTGAATAATCAGACCCACCACGACCAAGTGTTGTTACGAAACCGTCAGGCGTTGCACCTATGTACCCTTGGGTTACAACAACGTCATGTGATTCGATTTCAGGAACGAGAAAAGTCTTGCAAAGTCTGTGTGTCTCGTTGAAATCAACATTGGCTTTATGGTACTGTTCATCAGTTCGTATCACCGATGTTGCATCGAACAGTCTGCAGCGCACATTCAGCGACCGAAGTGCGTGTACAAGAATGCAGGTTGTAAACCGCTCACCGAAAGAGGCAATTCTATCCAGCGACTGATTTGTACACTCGTTTAGGAAATGAATGCCTTCAACGTACCGGACTAATTCGTTGCCGATCTCCGTTACATCAAGGCAGGCTGCGCTGTGAGAGGGGATCAGTTCCCTGCAGATGCGTATGTGACGTTCAATGATTGACTTGCACGAACTGTTTGCCTTATCGCCATCGGTGACGGCCATACGGGCCAGTTCTAACAATTGGTTTGTTGTTCCGCTGGCTGCCGACGCCACAACAAGCACGCTCTTAGATTGCTTTACAGCGTTTGTAACGATTGTTAATACAGACGTCAGCGCCGCTGCATCGGCAACTGACGTACCGCCAAATTTCATTACGATCATATCTACTGTATGCCGAAATATTGCGTCAGGTGGTCGGCATCCGTCACATGCAGTAAGATCCGATCCTCAACCAGTTCTCGAACCGCGTTCTTTGCCGCACCAATATCGAATCCGTACTTGTAAGCAAAATGCCAAATATCAATGGGTGCAATGCTTGCTTCGAGCGCCAGAGCCTGTGCCGGAGAAAGCTTTTGTCTGCTAACAAACCGATCCTTTACAGCAGCCATAAAATCGGAAGATTCTTTATCGATGAACATGGAGGGGGCGAAGTAATAATTTTCGGTACTTCGAAGTTCACAAATCGGATAGGAACCTCCCGCATTTGCTCCGCAGAAAATCTCCAGAAACGCAAGACTCACTGTATAGGGTGGATCGGTGGCTTCCTTCCACAGATCGTTCCATACTGGCTCATCCGCGATTTTCAGCCATTCGAAAAATTTGATTTCATGGTTGGGCAATTGCATCAGATACCTGTCTCCAAACGTGTTCCTCAACATCTGAACCTGCTTCGAATTCATCTCCCGGAGCTGGTCGTCCATAAATACGATGTAATTGTATTCGCCGATCGACTTGTTGCAATGCGCTATGATTTCGTTTAGGTTCACGCAGGACTGGTTCCCAATTTCTTACGACGTCGGTCAATGAATATTCCTGCGAATCCAATCAGTAGAGCAGCGCCGTTTGAGGCCATACTGATCATTCGACCGCGTTCAAACCCCGGACTTTGGAATCTGAATTCAACAGTATGTTTTCCCTCAGGCACAACAATGCCTCGCAGAAGAAAATCTGCTTTATGAATTGGAACTTCCGTCCCATCGATATAACAATGCCATTCTGGATAATAAATTTCACTAACAACCATGAATGACGTCTTTGTGTTGTTCGTCCCAATCGCCAGCGTCTGATTACCCTTATTCATAACTCTTGCAGTTGCTGCCGAGTCGGGCGCTGTTACATGCCCCTTAACATCATTCTCTACCCAGGCAGTTCTTCTCGGGTTGAATAATCCGTCTCGAAGTTTATTAAGCACATTTGCAGCACTTGATTCAATCATTACCGAGTCTACAAACCAGGCACGTGGAAGAAAGGTGTCGTTTTTATAAATAAATAAACCTGTCGTCGAAGACTGAAACGCTGCTGGAATACCATTGAGCTGCTGCCGTGAAACAACATACTTGACATTTAGCAGGCTCCACATAAATGGACTTGTTATAACAGAATTACCGGGTACCGGTTGTTGCACAGGTCCCCGCGCTGCAACATCAAGCATATCCTGATACAAGCGTAGCTTGGCTGATGAATATCCATGCACATTTTCGATTAGGAAGTAGGCCCACCAATTTGCCGGTAACCCACTAGAAACATCGGCGATACGAAACACTCCAGGATCGGCCTTAATGAAATCCACTACGTCGTACTTCCGAAATACATTCTTCTCTGGTGTTCCTTCTCGAGGTTCATAAGGGCGAGCATCAACACGCCATAGATCTATGAGCGTCAGTACAATTGCCGCTGCCGGCACAGTTCTTGGAGACATTGAACCGCGAACGACGAGCAGTATCATAAACCCGAATCCAGCAGCGATGAAGCCGGACGCAATCCAGTCAGACCTCATGTTGTCGAAGATAACCTGTGTGTATTGAGGCGATACAGCGTCGGGAGATTTTAATTGCTCGGGATTTTTTTCCGAAAGCGCTTCAGCTACTGTCCTCTTATAAGTCGCTTCCGATATGGTTGTATATGTGAATCCAATAACAAGAAAGGCAGCCGTCACTACAGCAATCCATGTGGCAGTTTTTCTCATCTCTTTATTCTTATGCCACTGCAACACTGCCGACAATCCGTATCCGGCTAGTACCGGCGTGGCAAACTGCAGAAGGCACAGTGCCATCGACGGAGCCCGGAATTTGTTGAACGAAGGCACAGTGTTATAAAAAACATCGTACAACAGGGGGAAATTCTTTCCAAAGGAAAGAAGCAGGGAGAACAAGCCTAAGACTGTAAGAAAAATTACGAATGGATCTCGACGATTGAAGATAATTCCAATCACAGCTAACAACAGTACTCCAATACCCATATAGTTTGCAGCATCGGTAAAAGGCATCTGCCCCCAATACAGTTGTGCTTGCTGCTCGCGTCCAGACCCGGGAATCTTGGCAGACAGGTTCCCAAACCCATAATAATTTGGAATCAGGAAGGTTGCCATTTCTCCAGGAGAGAACGACCAGTTTGTTGCATACTCATAATCACTTCTTCCAGCCTGATCTGCAGTCTTGTCCTGCATTTGAATGATTGGTGACGAACCACGCGTTGAGTGTGGGGTATAATCCCGGGTGGCCAGAAACATGTCGGCATGCGTTCCCAAGGCAATCAGGGTGGCAACGGCAAGTCCAGCTCCGGCCTTCAGTACGGAAAGCGCCCCCTGTTTAGTAACAAGTCTGATAATAAGCTCGGTTAGCAA
>JAGVJW010000252.1 GCA_020050895.1 bacterium
GCTGGCAAGTCTACACTCCTGCATATCATGAACGGCGATCGACAACCAACGTCGGGTGAAGTACAT
Source organism: bacterium (assembly GCA_020050895.1). Classification (GTDB taxonomy): domain Bacteria; phylum Bacteroidota; class Ignavibacteria; order Kapaibacteriales; family Kapaibacteriaceae; genus OLB6. The sequence continues at coordinate 67 of JAGVJW010000252.1, forward strand.
AAAGCAAACGATACTAGTGTCGGTATGCTGTCGCAGGACATTACCATCGACCTCAGTCATACCCTTCGTGCTACTGCAATGCAAGCGTTTATCGAAGTTCTTGCACTCCAGGATACTATTGATGATCTGCAACATGAAGTGTCGCACAGAACAGACTACGAGAGCGACGCCTATATGAAGATTGTTCAGAAGCTAACCGATGCACACGAAATGTTCGAACGTCGGGGCGGATTAACAATGCATGCAGACCTGGAAAGGGTTCTCACTGGCCTTGGCTTTGAGCAGAACGAGCTTGATATGCCCCTTACTGCATTCTCAGGGGGCTGGCAGATGCGCGCTGAATTGGGACGGCTGCTGTTGTCGAGACCCAGAGTGCTTCTTCTCGATGAGCCAACGAATCATCTCGACATTGAATCTGTTCAATGGCTCGAGGAATTTTTAAGCAATTATGATGGCGCTGTTATCCTGGTTTCGCACGATAGAACGTTTCTCGATAATGTAACGAACAGAACTATTGAAATCACTCGCTCCCGAATACACGATGCTCCGGTTGCATATTCCGATTACGAGATTCTTCGCGACGAGAGGCTGGAGCAGCAGCGAACCGCTGCAATTAAACAAGCGCGGGAACGTGCCAGGATTCAAAAATTCGTAGACAGGTTCCGATACAAGGCAACGCTTGCAACACGCGTTCAAAGCCGTATCAAGCATCTTCAAAAGATGGATATTGTTGAGGTCGAAGACGTCGACACTTCTTCAATGCATTTTACTTTTCCGTCTGCACCACGTGCAGGCAGGGTTGTTGCTGAATGTATCAACTTGTCGAAATCGTACGACTCAAAGCTGGTGCTCGATAATGTCAACTTTCATTTGGAACGAGGTGAAAAAGTTGCATTCATCGGCAAGAATGGCGAAGGAAAAACAACGCTCAGCAAAATCATCGCTGGAACAGAAGCTGCATCTTCGGGAGAGATTCGTATAGGCTACGGTGTTAACATTGGTTACTATGCGCAGCATCAGGCAGACATGTTGGGAGGACACCAAACTCTTCTCGAAGTTTTAGAACAAGCTGCGCCAGCAGCAATGCGTCCACGCATCCGTACTCTACTTGGAGCTTTTCTATTCAGCGGTGATGAGGTTAATAAACGTGTAAGTGTTCTCAGCGGCGGGGAGAAATCAAGGTTGGCCCTCGCTCGAATGTTACTGCAACCAACTAACCTCCTCATCTTGGACGAGCCGACGAATCACCTGGACATGCTATCGAAAGAAGTACTGAAACAAGCCCTCCTTGAGTTTGAAGGAGCTATGATTGTTGTCTCTCACGATCGGGACTTCTTAGACGGCCTCACCGACCGTGTAATCGCCTTCCGCAAAGGACATGTGTATGAATATGAAGGGGATATAGACGATTATGTGAACGTTACCAGGGGGCAGGCAAACAAGGGAGCAAATGCAAATGGAAGCATTGCCGTGGCTGGAAATGCGCCGGTTGAGGTTACCAACACTCCCCCGGATTCAAAGCGGCACTCCGATGTTAAGTACTTGGAAAGAAAAAAAGAGAAGGAACTGGCAAAGGAACGGATTAAACTGGAGAAGAGAATTGCCGATATTGAACGTCAGGTTGAGGTACAAGAAAAGACTATCGCCGAATGCGAAGTGGAATTGGCGGATCCGGAACTGTATAAAGACACTGTACGACAGCACAAGATCACCTCTAAATATGAAACCGCCAGAAAGCTAGTGGTCTCCCTCACAGATGAATGGACACAATGCCAGCAACAATTACAAGAGGCTCAATTATGAAAACCGTTATTCTAATAACATTTAGTTTTGTTCTATCTGCAATGATCGTGATGGCGCAAGGTTTACCGGACATGAGACGATCAATCGTCGTCGACGGTGAGGCAGAAGCGATTGTTGTTCCCGACAGAGCATCAGTAATGATTGGTGTCGAAACGGAAGGACCCGATGTTTTGACGATCAAGCGGGAAAACGATAAGCGTGTCAAGATGCTCTATAGTGCGCTCAAGGAGCTCGGTATACCTGAGAAGGATGTTCAGACAAGCGATTTGCAGATACATCCTCAGTATGATTTCAGCATGGGCAAGAGAACGTTGCAGAAGTACACGATGCGCAATGTTGTTTATGTAACTGTCAGAGACCTTTCAAAGATCGACAAGGTCATCAATACCGCCGTTTCCGGTGGCATTAACATTCTCGATAACGTAACCTTCTCGTTAAGTACTGCAAAGCAGATTCGCGACTCCCTGCGTATCGAAGCCGTTAAAGACGCCATGGTAAAGGCGTCTGCACTTGCTTCGGCAGCAGGTGCAAAAGCCGGACACGTAATGAGCATAGAAGAAGAAACCAATAGTCCAGCTCCCTACCCTATGTATCGTTCAAATGCAACGGTACAGGAGTCGAAGGATGCTTCGGGAACCGACATTTCTGCAGGACACCTGACGATACAAGTGAAGGTTAATGTAAGAGTAGGGATTGAATAGGGAGTGGTTAACGGGAAAAAAGTTGTTGTAGTTCTACCTGCATTTAATGCAGGCAAGACGTTGGAAATGACGTATCGTGAGATTCCGTCGGACATCGTCGACGACGTTGTTCTCGTTGATGACCATTCGCACGATAGCACTGCCGACCTCGCCGCAACGCTTGGCATACGCCACGTTATTCGCCACGATGAAAACCGCGGATATGGCGCGAATCAAAAGACATGTTATGCAAAAGCTCTCGAGCTTGACGCTGATATCGTAATCATGCTTCACCCCGATTATCAGTACACGCCGAAGCTCATTCCCGTAATGGCATCGCTGATTGCAAGTGGCCTATACTCCGTTGTCCTAGCATCGCGAATTTTAGGTAAGGGGGCTTTAAGTGGTGGCATGCCGCGGTACAAATACGTTGCGAACAGAATTCTAACTCTTGTACAAAACGTTCTCGTTGGCCAGAAGCTCTCCGAATATCACACTGGTTACCGTGCGTTTTCCCGTTCTGTTCTTACTTCTATCAACCTTAATGATAATTCTGATGATTTTGTCTTTGACAACCAAATGTTATCGCAGATTATTATGAAAGGATTCGATATTGCCGAAGTATCGTGTCCCACAAAATATTTTCCCGAAGCTTCAAGCATTAATTTTATGCGAAGCTCATTGTATGGCTTGGGAGTACTTGCAACCTCGGTGCAGCACCTGATGCACAAGATGGGAGTGATGAAGAATAAAAGGTATTAGCATCGAAATTCATTCTCCTAAAAAGAACATCGTTCTAACTTCTGAGAATGAACTGCTAACAATGCGGATGCTTACGTTGGGAAATTGCTTTGAGCTTCCGCGTTCTATCGAAAGCACGTAGCGTCTGTTTGGTTTCAGACCTTCCAGTATTGCCGGATTCAGTTCAATTCTGCCGTTATCACTCTGATCAAACATAGTACGACTATCATCCGAGAACTTGCGTTCGCCAAGCGCTTGGTCCGGCATGATCAAACAATAAATACGTTTATCACCTGTATTTTCTATTCCTGACGTGCTTGCATACAGAATCGTTGCACCTGCATGTTTGGAGACAGTGTCTGTTGAACCTTTCGCTGAGAGCATTATCGGAGACTCAATTGTATCTGCAAATCTTACCGAACTGTCGCCATATCCCGCAATAGTCCAATTCAGCACATATGGTTTTTCAAGAACAGCGGCATCGTTCAATACATAAGATCCCTCTCCCGACTCCTGAAGAACCTTACCATTTAAGACAAACGAAGCCGTTACTGCCACCTTTGGTCTGTATTTCGTCTTTGAATAGATGTGCGCCCTGGCAATTGCATTTTGATCGGGTACTGTTGTTTTACTGGTATATGACGAATTAATCCGATACTGCAGTTGAATTACTGCATCCTCCTCATCCGGAGCCGTACCGCACGCATAGAGGAGCCCCTGTAGCGCCATAACGGTTAATACTATCGATTTCGGAGTTTTCATACTATTTATGTACGGTTAAATAAAACAATATTGTTCCAATTTTCCATTTTCATGGGCTAGGTGCATACCTCCTTCGCTCCTCAATTCCTCACTAGCTATCTTCGTACATGATCCTCACCGACCACGAAATCCTGGAGGGAATGCAACGAGGCACGATTGTTATCGAGCCGTTTGACCCTATCTGTCTTGGCTCCAACTCGTATGATGTACACTTGGGAATCACACTTGCCACGTATGAATCCAGCGAGTTGGACGCGCGAAAACACAACACAATTCAAACATTCGATATACCGCCAGAAGGATTTGTCTGCCAGCCAAATACTCTATACCTAGGTGCCACTAAGGAGTATACAGAAACACATCAGCATGTGCCATTCCTCGAGGGAAAGTCGAGCGTTGGACGTCTCGGAATAGACATACATGCAACAGCAGGGAAGGGAGACATCGGGTTCTGCAACTATTGGACACTTGAAATCAGTGTGAGAATGCCAGTCCGAATTTATGCAGGCATGCCTATCGGCCAACTGATTTACTTCGAGGTTAAGGGGCGGGTATTAAACCCATACAACAGGAAAGCATCGGCCAAGTACACTGAGCGTACACACCTGCCCGTCGAGTCGAAAATGTTCAAGAATAAATTCTAGATTCGATGCTCAAGGGCAATCTGTTCAGGTTCATCGCATTACATATTTCTTTTATCCGCTTCCTTGTGCCAACGCTATGTCTGGCCGTAGCCGTAGCATGTTCAGGTGACCGACCTGCAGGTGTTAAAATTTTTAGTGCTGAGAGGATATTGGAGCATCGAAAGAAGAAGGATGAAGCATTCAGCGACACTAAACGGAGCCCTCTTTCAATTGTTGAAATCGCCCGCTTTCATGGTCTGCACTACTACAAGCCCAATGCCGACTATGCTGTACGCGCCATACTTAAACGTAGCTCTCGACTCGATACCATAACCATGCAAACAACTACGTCCGAGCTCAGGCAGGTTGTACGCATCGGTGTTTTTGAATTTTTGTTAGGGGGCAAGCAACTCCATCTTACTGCGTTTGCCTACATTGAACCAAGAAACAACTACGAATTGTTCGTGCCGTTTAAGGATGCTACAAACGGCGTTGACACCTATGAAGTTGGTCGCTATATGAGCATAGAACCGCTCGAAGACGATTCGGCATACCTGATTGATTTTAACGAAGCTTACAATCCGTTTTGCGCGTACAACGAAGTGTATTCTTGCCCGCTGATTCCGATAGAAAACGTTCTGCCCATCTCCGTTGCAGCTGGAGAGAAGAAGTGGAACTGAAGAATCCAAAATACAAGTTCCAAGGTCCGGTAACTGAGTTCAGGGAACCGATGTACAGGCAAGGAATCTTGCTGCTTATTGTAATATCCTTTGCGTTGTCGAGTTGCTTGTTCGTCAAAGCACCAGAACAAAAGCTTGTTGGTGAAACGCAGCAGTTAAGCCCCCTACCAGAAATTGAAATGAGTGATGAGCTGATTCGCACACGCGAGGGAGACATGATTGCGCTGGTTCCACGTGGATGGCTGCTGATCGATCCCAAGGATGACGTCAGCGACGACATCATAACTGTTGCAGTTAACCCTGAGTATACTCTCTGCGCAGTGTTTTCCAGTATTCCCGCCACTGCATCGTCACAGGAACAGCTCGACAGGGAAGGTCTCCTGGGTTTGGCACGCATCGCATACACGAAACATTCGCGCAAATCTGCCGGTTCGGTGAGTTTGGCAGGTACATACTCAATTGCTGAGCTTGGTACCCGACGTTTTGGTTTGTACGATTTTAGTTCTCAGAGTGGTGTCCTTCGCTCCAGATGCGCTGTGTTCACTTCTACTATGGGTAATCACTATCAGTTTGCTCTCGTTCCAATTAACGTGTCCCCTTCGAGCGAGATAGTTTCAGACTCACTGCAGCAAAAAATATTCAGATCGATTCTTGCGACGATTCAGTATTAGTTACAGCGTAATATACTAATTTTCTTTATGGATTTGCACGACGACACACGAGCTATATTGGAGCACCTGGAAGCAACCGTCGAGGGAGGCTTGCGAAAGCTGAACGATGTGGGCGTGATGTTGGAATTATGTGCACAGCATGATAATGCCGAGTTGTTCAACGATACAACAAGGGTAGGGACGGGTCTTTGGAAGGTTTACAAGACGATACGCCGGCTGCAACCGGGTATGGAGGGTTACA
>JAGVJW010000268.1 GCA_020050895.1 bacterium
ATGGATCACAAACCCAATGAATTATCCGGAGGCCAGCGTCAGCGCGTTGCCATTGCTCGCGCCCTTGTTACTCATCCCTCCATCATTCTTGCCGACGAACCGACGGGTAATCTCGATACAAAAACTGGGCAAGACATTATGGCATTGTTTATGGATTTGTGGCGCGCAGGCAATACCGTAATTCTTGTGACACACGAAGAAGAGGTTGCCCAACATGCGAACAGAATCGTTCGATTGCGCGACGGTAGAATAGAGTCGGATACGGTAAACGAAATTACTAACTCTCTTCCATGAAGATCACTGAGATCGGTGAATCCGTGCGCATTGCGTTGTCCGCGCTTCGCATCAACATCCTTCGATCCGTACTCACAACTTCCGGCGTTGTTGTTGGTGTAGTCCTTGTTGTTGTAATGGGATGGACCATAAAGGGGCTAGACAGTGTGTGGGAGCACACAATAGGCATTATCGGAAGGGATATGTTATACATCGATAAGTGGAGTTGGTCGGGCGGACACAACTGGAGAAAACTCGAAGCTCGCAAAGACATCACGCTTAAGCAGGCGCTGCTGCTTGCCGAGCGGATGGAGAGTGCCGATCTCACTGTTCCACTTGCACGTAAATGGGGAGGGACCGTCAACTATGGAAATAAGCAGATACGATGTGGTGTGCAGGGTACTACACATGAATATGGGACTACGCCTGCGGGTACAACGTCGGACGGACGTTGGTTTAATTCCATCGAAGATGCCAGCGCGGCTGATGTAGTCGTAATTGGTTACGGCATCGCACGCACCCTCTTTCCTACTGGCGGCGCTATCGGAAAAATCTTAAAGGTACACGGTATTCCATTCCGGGTTATTGGAGTGGTTGAGAAGCGCGGATTCCTGTTTATGGATTTCATAGACAATCAAGTCTTTGTTCCGCTTTCATCTTTTCAAAAAGCATACGGTTTTTTCGACCGCTCTTTCTCTGTTGCAATCAAGGCAGGCAACGAGCAGCTTCTCGACATCGTGCGCGACGAAGCTGTGGGCCACATGCGAGAGATCCGGAATGTTCCACCTGGCGAGGAAGACGACTTCTCAGTGAACGAAATGGAAGCATTCGACCAGCAAGTGTCTACAATACGCAGTGTGATTTGGATTGTGGGTATTGGCCTTACCGTTCTGGCATTCATTGTGGGTTCGATTGGCATCATGAACATCATGTTTGTTTCCGTTACGGAGCGCACTAAGGAGATTGGAATCCGAAAAGCTATTGGAGCTCGGAAAAGATCAATACTTTTACAATTTCTTGTGGAGTCGTCTACGTTGTGTCTCATCGGAGCACTGATAGCCATGCCGATTTCTCAGTTTATTGTTGCCGCTGCCCGATCAATATTGATTGGACCCCTCGAGCAGGATTGGGTAAGCGTAGTAAGCCCATTCATTCAAATTGATTTGCTTCTGATTGCAGTTATTGTGTCCATCGTTGTAGGTCTGCTCGCCGGCCTGATCCCTGCACGCAGGGCGTCGGCACTCGATCCTGTTGATGCTCTGAGATTTGAATGAACATCCTTGAATCCATATTGATTGCAGTGGATGCCGTACGGTCACATAAACTGCGTTCGGGTCTGACGTTGCTGAGCGTTGGAATCGGTGTATTCGCAATCATTGCATCGTCTGGGATTACCGGTACATTATCAAAAACGTTAAGTACGCAGCTCGCCGACCTCGGAGAACATTCCTTTCTCATTCAGCGGACGCCTTCGATGCAGTTCGGCGGAAATTGGCGCAAATACATGCGCAGAAAAAATATTACTCCCGATATCGCAAAGGAACTGCGAAATCGCATGACGACAACAAATCTGATATCGGTGAGCAACACCGCTCCAGGTTACGTCATTAAAGCAGGGCTGGAATCAACGAACCCAGACGTTTCCCTGATCGGCATTGATGAATTGTACTTCAACGTTAATGCCGTTGCTATTTCTGATGGCAGAATATTTAACGAGCAGGATATAGTTCTCGGTTCACGAATGGCAATCATCGGAATTGATGTTGTGAACGCACTGTTCCCCGATGGACAGCCCCTTGGCAGACGCATCACAATCAAGAATCAGGAATTCAACGTTGTTGGTATTCTTGAAAAGAAGGGTGGCATTCTCGGACAAAGCCAGGATAATAGAGTGTTGATTCCATTATCAGTGTTTATAACCTATTACACGTGGCGATGGGACACATCGGTGGACATAAGTGTTAAAGCAATTAGTCGAGATGCATTGGAGAGTAGCGTCGACGAGGCAATTGGTTATATGCGCACACTTCGCGGCCTTAAGCCTTGGGATGAGAACGATTTTGAACTCGATACAAACGATGCTCTCACAAGTCAGTTTAGTAATCTCGGATCTGCCATCGCTGCCGTGGCATGGATTTCAGGTTTGGGAGCTCTTCTGGCTGCAGGTATAGGCATCATGAACATGATGCTGGTTACGGTTAAAGAGCGAACACGCGAAATTGGAGTTCGCAAGGCACTAGGCGCACGAAAGAGATGGATTGTAAGACAATTTCTAATAGAAAGTATTACTCTTTGTCAGTTAGGGGGCTTAACAGGCGTCATCGGCGGATTAGCAATATCGTATCTTGCCGCAGTGATTGTACGTTCGGAATCGATGCCTACGATGACATTTGTTTGGCCTTGGGAAGCTGTTATTTTTAGCGTTGCAACGTGCACTGCTATTGGCATTGGTTTTGGTTTGTATCCAGCGTGGCGTGCTGCCCAGCTTGATCCAATAGAAGCCTTACGATATGAATAAGAGCCTTATTAATGAGTTTTGAACCCAAGCTATTGTCTGTAATCCGGGAAGGTTACACCCGCGACGTATTCTTGAAAGATGTAGGGGCCGGTCTGATTGTTGGTGTCGTTGCCTTACCTCTCGCCATTGCGTTTGCTATTGCCAGTGGAGTAAAACCCGAGCAGGGTCTCATTACCGCAGTCGTGGCAGGTTTTATAATTTCTCTCCTGAGTGGAAGCCGAGTACAGATTGGCGGTCCAACGGGGGCATTTATTATACTTGTTTACAGTGTTGTCCAACAGTACGGCTATGCCGGACTTGCTCTGGCAACATTGATGGCCGGAATTATTCTGGTTCTGCTCGGAATAGCCAGATTTGGAACAATCCTTCGCTTTATCCCATATCCGGTTACCGTTGGGTTTACAGCAGGCATTGCAGTTGTGATCGTCTCAAGTCAGTTGCGCGATGTCTTCGGGCTTACAATGAACAGCGTTCCGGCACACGTTGCCGGCCAGGTAACGGCTTATGCAGGGGCAATATCTTCGGTAAATCCTTACGCCGTTCTCATTACGCTGATCACCGTTGTAATAATGTTACTGCTGCCAAAACTGTTCTCAAAAATTCCAAGCCCCCTGATAGCATTATTGTTCACGACTTCGTTAGTACACGTTTTTTCCATTCCTGTAGCTACCATTGGCACTAGATTTGGTACGGTGCCTAGTGGGATTCCCACGCTCTCATTACCTTCAATTGACTGGTCTGCATTTTCCTCGCTGATCTCGCCTGCCGTTTCCATTGCACTGCTCGCAGGAATCGAAAGCTTACTCTCGGCCGTTGTTGCAGATGGGATGACTGGACGAAAGCACCGGTCAAATATGGAGCTCATTGCACAGGGTGTGGCAAACATTGTTACGCCATTCTTTGGAGGTATCCCTGCAACCGGCGCAATTGCACGAACTGCAACGAATATCAAGAGCGGAGGCAAAACACCCATTGCTGGTATTGTTCATGCAATAACGCTCCTAATCATTTTGGTTGTGGCCGGACGTTGGGCAGTACTAATTCCAATGCCTACTCTGGCTGGAATTCTTCTGGTTGTGGCATACAACATGAGTGAAATGCATTTGTTTGCCAACATTGCCAGAAGTTCGAAGAGCGAGGCAATCGTACTGCTTACAACCTTCTTTCTAACGGTTTTGGCAGACCTCACTGTAGCCATACAGGTCGGTGTAGTTCTCGCAGCGTTTCTGTTTATGAAACGTATGGCCGATGTGGCACAGGTTCGCGCCTTAACAAATCTTACCGAAGACGAAGCTGAGGTAACAGTTGATGCTGATGAATACGAGGCAATCCGCAGCGCTCCCAAAGGTGTGGAGATTTTTGAAGTTGACGGACCATTCTTTTTCGGGGCCGCACAAAAATTCAAGTCTGCTCTCTCTGACATCCAACGCAAACCACGAGTCCTTATTCTGCGAATGCGACACGTGTTGGCATTGGATTCTACAGGCTTACGAGTTCTGGAGGAAATGCAAACCGATGCAGAGCATGGCAGGGGGCCAGTACTTGTTTTATCAGCAATACACACACAGCCCGTTGTAATACTCGAACGATCAGGTTTTCTAAAGAGATTGGGCTCAGAGAACGTCGCCGCCGACCTTGTTGACGCCATTGAACGGGCCCGCGCAATTGTTGGCCCCATCACCGATGCGAAGCCTTGAGCTCCGATCTTTTGTCCGATACTACTATTATTGCTTAAAGCATTCGTCCAAAAGTTTCACTCCTTCCACATCAACGGAGGTCGAAATGTTGGGATCGTTAGTATTAGAAACTCGATACCTGCTCATATGCTTAGTGCTCGCTCTTACAACAGTCTCACTGACGGTATCGTGTAATAACCATGAGAAGGTGGAAACACCTGTCGACTCTTCTAGGCAGGATGAAGAAGTAATTAGGAAGCTCTCCTATGAGTGGATAGTAGCAGCTAATGAAAAAAATACTGTGTGGTTCGATAGCGTTCTTGCCGACGAATACCAGATGATCCATTCAAAGGGAACTATCCATACCAAGGAACAGGAAATTCAGGAAGTAAAATCCGACACAAGTCAGACAGATTTCGACCGTCTGAATAATTTGACAATTCATATGTATGGCACTGCTGCAGTTGTAACCTCAGAAGAACATTTGAAGGGAGTTTCGGGGAATGTGCCCTTCGATTTAAAGTACTTCTATACAGATGTATATATCAAACGCGATGGAAGATGGCGTGTTGTGATTACTCAGGCAACGCGTTTGCCGGATAGTGAAGACGCTACGATGTGAGTCGACGTTTGGCCAATTTGTTGGCGTTCGAGGGTTCATTTCTCAATCATTCGTACCCGCTGCCGATCTACCCTGAAATTGGATAGTTTTTCTTTAATGTATTACCTGCTATTTTCGGCACTATGGTTTCTAAAGGGTACTTTGTTGTTGCAGATATATCAGGCTATACTGCGTTCCTGACGCAGTCTGAGCTTGACCATGCAGAAGTTGTTCTCGATATTCTAATCAAGGCACAGGTAGAGCAATTCTACGATCCGTTTGTTGTGAATAGTTTTCGTGGTGACGGAATACTTGCCTACGTTCTCGACAATAGTGGTACATACGGATTAGAATTCTTGCACAGACTTAATGATGTTTATTATAACTTCACTATTCAACGCGAGACAATGTATCGCAACAGCACTTGTCCGTGCCTGGCCTGCCAGAATATTCCTTCGCTTGATCTGAAATTTTTCGTTCATCACGGCAATTTCATGCTTCAGAAAATCGGTGATCGGGAGGAAATGCTGGGTCCCGATGTGATTGTTGTACATCGAATGATGAAGAATCACGTCAAGGAACAGACTGGAGTCGAAGCCTACACGCTCCTAACAGATACTGCATTGGATGCTCTGGGACTGGAAAGTCTCCGCCCCAACCTGATTCCCTATCAGGACGAATACGAGCACATCGGTAAGATTAATATGTATGTTTATGATTTGATGCAAGAGTACAACAGCCAGCGCGAACGGCGGCGTATTGAAGTAACCTCTGATATAGCTCAGTTTACATTAGAATTAACTCTTCCTGTCCCTCCAATCACGGCGTGGAAATTCCTGATGGATCCTTCGAAACGAAAGGAATTCTTACGTATTGAATCCCACTTTCCTCCTGAAGAATATTTGAATCATATTCATGTTCATGATTGGAGCTTGAGTTCACTCAATTGGAATTCAGTTATCGATGCAATCGTTGATTGGCAGGCGGGACACTTTCTAACGACAGAAGGTGTCGGTTATGATGAAACAAGATACCGCACCACATATCTGACTGAATCAGCAGGCGAAGGATGCAGGCTGGTATTGTTACTGCATATTATGTCGGACAAAGCTGATAAAGTGATTGCGAAATACGAAGCCGGTTTATCCGAAACTATTGATTCGATACGCGTTGCAGTCTCCACCAGTGCTGCAGAGGTCAGCTAGCTTCTAACGCGTCCTTGCGTACATTCGCCCCATGTACGGAAAGTTAATTGCACCAGAAATTGAGGAGCTTGTTGAAGCTCGGGACTTTGCTACGATTCGCGAAGTCTTCGAGGATTGGTCGCCCGTTGATCTTGCTGAACTGATGGCCGATATCCAGGAGTCTAGCCGCGCTCTTGTGTTCAGGCTTCTTTCCAAAAATGCAGCAAGCGATACGTTTTCGTACTGTGATTTCGATACACAGCAAAATCTGCTGCACGACATGGCCAGAGAAGAGGTAGCCGCTCTGCTCAACGACATGTCTCCCGACGATCGTACTCAACTGTTCGAAGATCTACCTGGAAATGTAGTACAGGAGCTTATCAATAATCTGAGCGTTGAGGAAAGGGGCGTAGCACTCTCGTTATTGAACTGGCCCGTTGAGTCTGTTGGTAGACTCATGACGCCTGATTACGTCGTGGTAAAACGCCACTGGACCATCAGCCAGGCTCTCGACCACATCCGTACCTATGGTAAGGACTCCGAGACACTGAATTATCTGTACGTAACCGAACATGGTACCTTGGTTGACGACATTCATATACGCGAGTTGCTCCTGTCTCCACCCGAGTCGTTCATAGAGTCCCTGATGGACTTCAAAGTTGATGCCTTACTCGCAACTGATGATCAGGAAGAAGCCGTCCAGGCCTTCAGGCGGCTCGACAGGTTTGCGCTGCCAGTTATCGACGGCGATGGGAAGCTGCTTGGCATTGTTACGCTCGACGACGTTCTCGATATTGCAGAAGAGCAGGCGACAGAAGAAATGCAACGGTTCGGCGCTGTGGAAGTCCTTGATGAACCGTACATGACGGCGCCAATACTAGAGCTCATCCGGAAACGGGCAGTGTGGCTGGTAGTATTATTCTTTGGAGGAATTCTAACTGCCGCCGCGCTAACAAAATTTGAAAACATAATTGATAAGGCTGTTGTGCTTGCGATTTTATTGCCAATGATAATCAGCAATGGCGGTAATTCCGGATCGCAAGCCGCAACGCTTATCGTTCGCGCACTTGCCCTTGGCGAAGTTACCCTTAGCGATTGGTGGCACATTGTGCGTCGCGAAATATTTATCGGCGCAATTCTGGGAATGATGCTTGGCATACTGGGATTTGCCCGAATTATTATTTGGGCACAAGTCGATGGCACCTTTGGTCCGTCGACATTTTTAATAGGCTACGTAGTATTTTTCTCTCTCGTGTTTATCGTAATTGCTGGAACTACTGCCGGCTCCATGCTACCATTGGTAATGAAGAAATTAGGCTTCGACCCTGCAGCTTCCAGCGCCCCCTTTGTGGCAACCTTTTCTGATGTTACTGGAACAATAATTTATTTTACAATTGCCA
>JAGVJW010000096.1 GCA_020050895.1 bacterium
ATACGTGCCATCCGACAGCTCGACTCGCTGATAAATGATGTTGTCGGCAGAAGCTGGTCTGAGGAGTTCAGGCGGCACAGAACGCTTCGAATCAACAGCTCTTTACGTGCGGCTGGATATGATGTGGCCTTTGTTAAACAAATGGATTTTGACTCCTCAAATGGATTGCTCTCAATCAAAATCGATGAGGGCCAAATCAACAACATTTCTTCCGATCCTCTCCGTAGCGTCAACCTTAAAGAAATTCTGCGCGATCTGACTTTCACTACAGGCGATACGATTTCCATTTCGTCTCTTCACAGAACATCAGATAATCTCAGGGCTTCCGATGTGTACGACGACGTCGATCTTGCACTCGTGCCAGCCAGCGACAGCGGTCTGGATGTTGTGATTGGAGGGCACGACAAGGGCAACCAAATGGTAAGGCTTGGTGGACGCGTAGATAACGAACGGTATGGACAGCTTGGCGTAGACTTCGTCCACCAGGACGTTCTCGGTACGTCGATCCGATCAACACTGCACGGAATGATTAGCACTCGCATCGGTGAAGGCAGCCTAATCATCGAGATACCACGCATTGCATCTTCGTATTGGACCACATCGCTAATTGGTTATGTCTCATTTCGAAATGTGTGGATTTATACCGACGATCCTAATCAGCCCCTGAACACACCGGCACGGTTGCGCACAGATGAATTTTCCGAAGATCGATATGGATTCCGGTTAAATGCAGGACGGCAGATAGAGAGAAATGGAATCATTCTTGGCGAGTTTCGGTATGAGCTGCAGAGATATCGCGATATCAATGCCCCCTCATCACCAAGTTTTCAGCCGCTGGCAACTGCGAAGGCACTGATCCGATGGGATGATAGAGACAGAATAGATTTTGCGCGCACTGGCAGAACAATAGACCTTTCGCTTGAATCGAGCATCCTCAATCTTTCTAACGGGATTTCATTCACAAAGGCAATAGCCAGGACGCAGGTTGTAATTCCTATTGGCTTTTTGTATGCAACTCCTTCCTTCCTTATAGGAGCAGCAGACAAAACTCTTCCGTTCCCAGAACTCTTCAGTCTTGGAGGGCAGGAACTGTTTTATGGTATGCGTCAAGATGAGGAAAGGGGCAGGCAAATTGTAGTCGGTAATCTCGAAGTGCGATATCAATTACCCTTCGATATTCTTTTCGATTCCTATGTATCGGCCAGATACGACATTGGTGCTGTGTGGGACATACCCGAAAAAATTCGTATCGGCGATCTGCAACATGCCATTGGAGTCACACTGGGAATAGACACTCCAGTTGGACCAGCACTGTTTTCGGTTGGGAGACGATTCTTCTTTTATGATGACCCGGCATTGGTTGCATGGGGCCCAGTTCTCGGCTATTTCTCAATAGGCGCACGTTTATGATAGCTTTGTTTTCATGGGACAGCTTTTTGACCGGATATCACGTCTTGCAAGGGCCTACTGGACAGATGCAGCGTCACCCGACGTCGAGTGGGCGGAACGTTTAATTGACACTCAAGACGATGAGTTGCGTCGGGCAATAGACGAAGCCGCATTATCTGTCACCGACGACGTAGCTCATGCCCACAACATTCTCCGCATACCACTCGGATCTACTGCAGCCACAGTCAAGTCGGCATACCGCACTGCCATGCAGCAATGGCATCCAGATCGATTCGTCAACGGAACGCAGCCAGAGCAAAATATGTCGCGGCAGAAAGCTCAGGAAATCAACACTGCTTATTTGATCCTCAAAAAATATTATGGTTTTTAGCGAGGGCACCGTGGATAAGACACTTTTTCAGAAAATTATCGATCGGGATATTGGATCGACTATTGAGTACGAGGACGACGAAGTAATTGCAATTCGCGACATAGCCCCAAGCGCCCCTTTGCATTTGCTCATCATCACTAAACGCGTTATTCCCAGCGCACATCACCTCACACAACAAGATTCAGAGTTAATTGGCAAAGTATTTTCCGTGGCTCAGCAGCTAGCCACAAAATTCGGTGTAGACGAGAGCGGATACCGCATTGTAACTAATGTTAATACCGATGCCGGACAAACCATCTATCACCTTCATTTTCATTTGCTAGGGGGCGAGCCACTCGGCAGAATGAACAGCAGTGCCATAGGCCATACCGGGGCTTCGGCTCCCAGAGGAACGCTGCGCGATGCAGGGCTCATACTTCTTGCCGCCATTGGCTTGGCTGTCGGATTCAATATGATGAATCCGCGAAAGATAGATTGGGTTAAGAAAGAATATGAGCGAGTTGCTATGTCGGACGACGAGATGGCAAAATACCTGGGTAATACAAAGCAGGCTACTGACGATGAAGTTGTTCCGGAAGGCAACATGGCAGCTGGCACGACTGGTAAATCTGAAGTCCCTATCCAGGATTTAGCTGTAAAGAGCGACTCCAGGACTATGAAGTCCGCTGTGTCGGCAGATGAACCGCAAGTGAACGGTAAGGATGTAAACAAGATAGAGCGGAACGAGAAGCTGAAATTTGTTCCAGAGCCGGGTGTTGTTAAAGAAATCAATAAGCAGCAGTTCATTGCATTTATGAATGCCGGTCCATACTACTTGATTGATGCCAGGACGCCAGAAGCATATGCAAAGGGTCACATCAAGAATGCTAATAATATTTATGGTGCAGAGGCTGAGTCCAGGATTCCTGACATTTTGGAAGATGTTCCTAGAGACAGAGTTGTTCTTGTTTACTGCGATGGAGGCGAATGCGAACTCTCGCATCATGTGGCTGATGTACTGAAGAATTTTGGATATGGTCCGATATTCATCTTCAAAGGCGGATGGGCGGAGTGGCAGGCAAGGTGATACCTTCAAAGCAAATAATGCGGCAATTGTCAAATCGGCTGGGGATCGTCGGTGAATCCCAGGCGATGACGGAGTCAATGACGAAATTGCTTCAGGTTGCACCTACGGATCTTACGGTGTTGATTACAGGTGAAACAGGAACTGGCAAGGAAGTGTTTGCACATGCGTTGCACGAATTGAGCACGCGTAAGAAAGCCCCCTTCATAAGTGTGAATTGTGGTGCAATACCGGAGACCTTGCTCGAGAGTGAATTGTTCGGCGCCGAGAAAGGAGCCTACACCGGAGCAGCAGAGCAGCGTAAGGGATTTTTTGAAGCTGCAAATCATGGATCGATTTTTCTCGATGAAATCGGCGAGATGCCCGTAGGCACACAAGTAAAACTTCTTAGAATACTTGAAAGCGGTGAATTCTCTCGTCTGGGTTCTTCGGTTTCGCAGAAAGTTGATGTACGCTTAATTGCAGCAACCAACAGAGACCTGCTATATGATGTACGTCGCGGTCGATTCCGTCAGGACCTGTTCTTTCGCCTGAACAGCGTAAACATTCACTTGCCGCCGTTGCGCAAACACGCAGACGATATACCGGCGCTTGTCGAATATTTTGCTCAAAGAACTGCCGATCGTAATCATCTTGAATATCAAGGTATCGATCCTGAATCTTTGCGCGTATTGGAACAACTCCCGTGGCATGGAAATATTAGGGAATTGCGCAACGTTATCGAAACCCTTGTAACCCTTGAACAAGGGGCACGCATAACTCCGCAATTGTTAGGCGCCTACCTGCCTAAGACCGACGATCAACCAGTTGAGAACCCACATGCTCTTGTTAAGCTTTCAGATATACATTACCAGCCTGAATCGGCTGATATGCAAACACTGTATAGAACCCTTTTACAATTAGCAGGCGACGTCAGTGAAATGAAGAATGTGTTGCGGCATCTATTATCGCTCACATTCGAACATCAAGGCAATGGTGTGGCGTCGACACCGATGAATACAGAGACACGTCCAGGGAAAAAAACGGAAGAAGAAAGTATCTCGAGCTCTGAATCTCTTAGCAGCGATCTCAACCTTGGCCGTATTGAGCGAGTAGCAATTGAAATGGCTCTACGCAGAACTCAGGGAAGCCGTCGCGAAGCGGCGCGTCTGCTTGGAATTAGTGAAAGAACTTTATATCGTAAAATTGATGAATACAACCTCCAGTAATAATGTTGAAAAAGATTTTGGGATGATTGTTAAAAAAGCATTGTCCATAACATCGTCCATTTTGATTTGGGCTGTTATTTTCTATGCGCTCAATGAAATTATAAGCTTAATTGAGAAAGAAATATTCGGTCAGGATTTTTCCTCTGATTTGTGGTATGGCAGAGCAATAAATGCTCTGGTCCTTTCTATAGCGTTGCATATCATTGACTTTATGCGAAGAAAATAGTTTATACTAGTTCCACCGCTCCTGTGACCTACATGAGCTACTGCCTCATCTCATCCGCACAACACAGATCACCTAATGTGCGAGATGTACTTGCCTGGACGGATACATTGAGGATGAAAATACAATCACGCAATTTGAGATTGGAGATTAATCTAACGTCAATCACACGAGAGGAGGGTTAGAATCAGACTGTCCTTTAAACTTTTTTCGCATGAATTCGATTTGACCCATAACAGCGTTCACAAATGCACAGGCAAATACCAAGATCGTCAAATTTGTTAGCTCGTAGTCATTCACCACGTACATCGTAAACGACGTTGCAGAAAGAAGAAACGTCGACAATGCAAGCGCATATGCTCGTGAGTTGTCTATTTTCAATCTCATAGTATGAATCTAAGTTTTATGAGGAGATGTCTGTTATTTACCACGGCCTCCCTTCTTTGGTCCACCCTTTCAATATACATATTTTCCACCTTGTCCTGTAAGCCAACTGGAGTTGGGACCGGTGTTGCCTCACCAGTCCTTCACCGTTGGTCGCTTGTCTTATTCAATGGTTGTTTACGTGTGGCGGATACATACTACTATTGTGTTGAGGAACTCACCTCGCCCCTGCGGGGCACCCCTCTCCTCACGGAGAGGGGGTTGGGGGTGAGTTCCTCTGCACGAAGCCCCCTAAAAACAGTATTCGTCCCGGCAACATCAACTGTTATTCAACGATATGATAAATTATTGTAGCACCATAACATTCGACAGTGGAACGATGATGATACAAAGTGTATGCCTTTAGTATTTATAAGGTAATCACAGTCAAATGATATTGGTGAAATGAATAATGTGTTGAAACATCGATTATCGCTCACATTTCAACATCTGGACGATGGGTGGAAGCCGCCGCTAAGCGGCGCGCTTGCTTGGAATAAGCGAAAGAACTCTATATCGTAAAATTGATGAATACAACCTTCAATAATATTTAGGTACTAGTACTTATTTCGTACAGCCTGACCCTCGTCTAGGTTTGTATAGGAATTGATTATCAGTTTGGCATGGGCGCGTATTACTTTCATGGATGTTGTTAGTGGGGCAACATCAGCGCAGGCAAGTCTAAATCGGAAAGAATTCCAGATTAACTAACTAATTTTCCTATTAAGAGTGGGTGAACTCATGAGTATTCGAAATGTTACGCGCATTGGCGTAATTCTGTGTGGACTTGGATTTGCAGCCTGGGGATGTTCGACATCGAACGAACCGGCATCGTCGAACAATTTGCAGGTCAACACAGGCAAGTCGGATGGACAGATTTCCGTAGCAGGAGACTGTCAGACGGATTGTATTGAGGAAGGCGGACCGTACTTCGAAAAAGCGTATTCGCAAGTAGTTAATTGGGGTGGTGGCCCTAATGCTCAGACCAAAACGGTTGATGTTATCGTGTATAACACGGAGTCAGATTTCGTAATCAAGGTCAAGAGTACGAAGGGGTGGTCTGACCTGGTGATTGACGGAGTGTCTTCCTGGACAAATGGTCCGGTTGCTCCAAACACATGGGGTACATACTCCTATCCGCTTCCTTCGGGCTGGCAGGCTTGCGATGCAGAGGCATTCTTGCTTCAGGTGGCGGGCAACGGACCCCAGGCAGTATTTAATATCAGCTACAATCTGATTGGTCTGTGTCCGGAATGCGAAACAGCATTTGCAGGCCAAGCGATTTCCTGCGATGATACCCGTGAGGCAGTGTATACATTTTCGTCGGTTGAAGCGCTTGATTCACTGAAGATTCAAGGTGGATTAACCAACTTCACAGGTGCAGATGCTGTGGTTACCGTTACTGGGGGCAATTTGACGGTGGCGCAGTGGACGCCAGGCAACAGCTCAAACCGTATCATCAGGCTTACAGGCAGCGTTGAAGCATGCGAAGTTGTTACCATCACAATCACTTGGAATAGTTCGAATCCAGGTAATTCAGAGATTACG
>JAGVJW010000011.1 GCA_020050895.1 bacterium
CAACATCTGACGATACGAACATGTCCTGATACGAGCGTAAGCCCGTACCGGCAGGAATGAGCTGACCGAGGATGATGTTTTCCTTCAGACCGAGCAGATGGTCGATCTTCGCGGCCGCAGATGCATCGGAAAGAACACGGGTTGTTTCCTGGAACGAAGCTGCCGAGAGCCACGATTCTGTTGTAAGCGATGCCTGTGTAATGCCGAGGAGCAGTGGCTCTCCAATCGCTGGTTCAGCCTTCTTGCTTTTTGCAGGTTCCTTTTCGCGCTTCTTCACTTCGTCGTTAACTTCTTTTAATTTCCGCCGATCGATAATCTGGCCGAGCTTGAGCTTGGTGTCGCCCTTATCGGTAACAACAACGCAAGTCTTCAAGTGCTCATTCTCGTCATTGAACCTCAGACGGTCGATCTGATCTCCTTCAAGGAACCGTGAATCGCCGCTTTCCGTGATCCTAACTTTTTGTAGCATCTGACGAACGATGACTTCGATGTGCTTGTCGTTGATCTTCACACCCTGCATTCGGTACACTTCCTGAATTTCATTCACCAGGTACGATTGAACTTCGTTGATACCCTTGATGTGCAGAATGTCGTGAGGATTGATAGCGCCCTCGGCAAGACGGTCACCAGCGCGTACGAGGTCGCCCTCCTGGACAAGGACGTGACGTCCAATCGGTACTGAGTATTCGCGCTTCAGCTCGCCATCGAGAGATGTAACGGTAATTACACGTGAGCCGCGCTTCGGCTTGTCGATAGAAACAATTCCATCGATTTCGGTAACTGCGGCGGGATTGGTGGGTGACCGTGCTTCAAACAATTCGGTTACGCGTGGCAAGCCCCCTGTAATGTCCCGAAGTCTTCCGAGGTCGCGAGGCATTTTAACAAGTTTGGCACCGATTGCAACAGCATCGGAATCATCAACCACAATTTGCGCACGGGTGGGGATGATGTACGATTGGATTAACACGCCATCTTCGTCGACGATTTCAATTGCCGGACTCTTAGTCCTGTCGCGTGAATCGATAACGATTTTTGTTGTGTGTCCGGTTTGTTCGTCGATCGCTTCCTTAAACGTAAGATTGGAAATGAGGTCGCGATAACGAACACGCCCTGCCTTCTCCGTGATGATGACTGAGTTGTATGGGTCCCATTCATACAATGTGTCGCCTTTGGAAACCTTTTGTCCATCCGTAACCTTCAGCTCCGCTCCGTATACAACGTCGTATTTAGTAACAACACGGTTGGAACCAGGCTCAACGATGTTGATTACGCCTGCGCGAGAAACTACAACTTCAATGTCTTCCTCGTCACCAACAGTTATAACTGTGCGGACATTCTCAAACTGTACTAAACCATCAAACTTTGCATGTGCAGTACTTTGCGATAGCGATAGCGACGCCGTACCACCGGTGTGGAACGTCCGAAGTGTTAGCTGTGTGCCGGGTTCACCAATAGACTGTGAAGCAATAGTTCCAACAGCTTCTCCGGTATCTACAATATGTCCTGTGGCCATATTTCTACCGTAGCAGCGTGCGCACACACCTCTTCTGGATTCACACGTTAGTACAGACCGAATGGTTATTGCCTCAAGCGGTGATGCCTCAATTCGTTCGGCAACTTCTTCATCGATGATCTCACCTGCCTTGGCATAAACTTCGTTCGTAATTGGATCGATGATGTCGGTTAGCGAAGTACGGCCAAGGATGCGCTCCTTCAAAGGCTCCTTAACGTCTTCGCCATCTTTAAGTGCTCGCATTTCCACGCCGCGGATTGTACCGCAATCAAAATCAGAAATCACAACGTCTTGAGCAACGTCGTGAAGTCGACGCGTTAGATATCCTGCATCTGCAGTCTTTAGAGCAGTATCTGCAAGACCCTTTCGTGCGCCGTGTGTGGAGATGAAGTACTCAAGATTACTGAGTCCTTCTTTAAAGTTTGATATAATCGGATTTTCAATCAGTTCTGCACTCGATGCTGCGGCAGTCTTCTGTGGCTTTGCCATGAGACCACGCATGCCTGCAAGCTGACGTATCTGCTCTTTCGAACCTCGAGCCTGCGAGTCCATCATCATAAAGAATGTGTTGAAGCCCTGCTTATGCGAAGCAAGTTCGGTGTAGAGCTTGTCTGCAACACGGTTCGTTGCCGTAGACCAAGTGTCGATGATTTTGTTGTACCTCTCACCTTCGGTGATAACTCCGGAGTGATAGTAGTCTTCAATCTTGTCGACTTCCGCTTGCGCCTTTTCAATGATGGCGATTTTTTCGATCGGCACAACAACGTCGGCAATAGAAACCGATAACCCACCTCGGGTAGCAGTCGCAAACCCTGTGTCCTTGAGCTTATCTAGGAATTCTACTGTCTTTGCAAGTCCAGCTTTGCGGAAACAGTCAGAGATAACCTGGCGCAGACGCTTCTTGCCGAGCATCTCATTCATGTATCCGAGTTCGGATGGTACGATCTGATTGAAGAGAACACGGCCCGTTGATGTTTCGACATATTCGTTGTTAACACGAAGTTTGATTTTTGCATGCAGATCGATATGACCTGTGTTGTAGGCAACTATCACTTCATTAGCAGATGCGAAGATTTTTCCTTCGCCTTTAACTCCACTACGCGCCTTGGTGAGATAATACACACCAAGAACCATGTCCTGCGACGGCACAGCAATAGGCTCGCCATTTTGCGTATGCATGATGTTGTGACTCGAAAGCATCAGCAGTAACGATTCGAGCTGGGCTTCATGACTCAGCGGGACGTGTACGGCCATCTGGTCGCCGTCGAAGTCGGCGTTAAACGCTGTTGTTACAAGCGGGTGCAGTTGAATGGCCTTGCCCTCAATTAGGCGCGGCTGGAATGCCTGAATACCAAGCCGGTGAAGTGTTGGAGCACGATTGAGAAGCACTGGATGCCCATCGATCACTGTATCAAGAATGTCCCATACTTCAGTTGTCTTCTTCTCGACCTGTTTCTTTGCACTCTTAACAGTTTTACACAAGCCTCGTTCAATCAATTTTCTTATGATAAGGGGCTTGAACAACTCAACCGCCATGTCCTTTGGTAAGCCGCATTCATGGAGTTTAAGCTCTGGTCCTACAACGATTACGGAACGGCCGGAATAATCAACCCGTTTACCAAGTAGGTTCTGGCGGAAGCGTCCAGTCTTGCCCTTCAGCGTATCAGCCAGCGACTTAAGGGCACGTTGCGATTCACTTCGCACAGAACGGCGTGAGTTATCAAACAACGCATCAACAGCCTCCTGAAGCATTCGCTTCTCGTTGCGAAGAATAACTTCAGGAGCCTTGATATCGATGAGTCTCTTGAGACGGTTGTTGCGAATGATTACCCGACGATAAAGATCGTTAAGATCTGATGTGGCAAACCTGCCCCCTTCCAATGGAACAAGAGGGCGTAGATCTGGAGGGATAACAGGGATGATGTCGAGAACCATCCACTCCGGACGATTAGATTCCTTGTTTTCGGCGGTGCGGAATGCGTCGAGGATTCGCAAACGCTTGAGGATGTCGGCACGTTTTTGCTGCGACATGTCATCGCGAAGAAGTTCCCGTAGTCTATAATAATCTTCATCGGCATCAACGCGGCTCAGCAATTCCTTGATTGCTTCGCCCCCTATCAATGCTATGAATTTGCGCGGATCTTCATCATCGATGTTCCGCTCCTCAGGCCGCAAGCTTGCAAGCACTTCGAGGTATTGGTCTTCTGTTAACAAGTCTTTCGGCTGCAGGCCCGTTGAGCCTGGCTGAATTACTACGTACGATTCGTAGTAGACAATGCGCTCGATATCTTTTGTGGGCATACCGATAACGCCGGAAATTTTGCTGGGTAGCGAACGGAGAAACCAGATGTGAACCACTGGAACGGCGAGCATGATATGCCCCATACGTTCACGGCGTACACTCTTCTGTGTTACTTCAACACCACATCTGTCGCACACGATTCCCTTGTAGCGAATACGTTTGTATTTGCCACATGCGCATTCCCAGTCACGGATTGGACCGAAGATCTTCTCACAGAACAATCCATCCTTCTCCGGACGGAATGAGCGGTAATTGATCGTCTCCGGTTTCGTTACTTCTCCATGCGACCTGTTAAGGATGTCGTCAGGAGAAGAGATGCGGATAGTGATACTGGTAAAACCGCGTTTTGGGATGTTTTGAAATTGCATCATTACTCCAATTATTCAATCTTAACATCAAGACACAAACCTTGAAGCTCGCGAACCAGCACGTTAAAGGACTCCGGAATGTTCGGCGTTGGGAGGTTCTCACCTTTAACGAGTGACTCGTACATTTTTGCACGCCCCTGCACATCGTCGGACTTCACTGTAATCATTTCCTGCAGTGTGTGTGCAGCACCGTAAGCTTCGAGTGCCCACACTTCCATTTCTCCTAATCGCTGTCCGCCGAATTGTGCCTTACCACCCAGCGGCTGCTGAGTTATCAGGGAGTACGGACCAATCGATCGGGCGTGAATCTTGTCGTCGACAAGGTGCGAGAGCTTCATCATGTAAATAATTCCAACCGTCACTTCATTTTCGAACGGTAGGCCTAATCGACCGTCGTACAACAACGTCTTCCCTGTTCTGGGTAATCCGGCTTGCTCCAGGTATCCACCAACTTCGTCCCACGATGCGCCATCAAAAATTGGCGTTGCAAAGTGCACACCGATTTTACGGGCAGCCCAACCAAGTGCTGTTTCGTAAAGCTGACCCAGGTTCATTCTCGAGGGAACGCCGAGTGGATTAAGCACAAGGTCTACAGGCGAGCCATCTGGCAAATACGGCATGTCTTCGATAGGAACGATCTTAGAGACGATACCCTTGTTCCCGTGGCGTCCCGCCATCTTGTCTCCAACCTGAAGCTTGCGTTTTTTAGCAACGTAAACCTTGGCCATTTGAAGAATACCAGGTTGTAGTTCATCGCCGGCGGCAATCTTGTTGCGCTCAATTCTGCCGTCAAGCATAATTTCTTGTCGGCGCGTTTCGTAATTCGTGATGAGAGTCTTTAAAAGCTTCATCACCTTTTTATCGGCAACCCAATCCTGCTCTAGGTTCATCGCCGAAGGAACGAAGGTGCCGCCTTCGAACTTGGAGATTATTTCTTTCTGCGAAAGTTTC
>JAGVJW010000172.1 GCA_020050895.1 bacterium
CCAGCCACATCAGACCAGTAAAGTGTGCGAGTAACAAGCCCCCTACCGCACCCGCACTCGTCCATGCATCGGTGAGCACGTGCCTGCCATTGGCTTCTACGACGAGTGACCGTTCCCTACGGCCGTTGTGGACGAGAAAAAACCCCAGGACTGCATTTACGGCGCCAGCGGCTGCGGTAATGGAGATGCCAAGGTCCAGCCGCTGGAGCGAAACTCCTTCGACAAGCTTTCCCACGGCTGTGATGATGATGACGATTGCAGCAAGGCAAATCAATCCGCCTTCGACACCTGCGCTTACAAATGCAATTTTTTCGTGACCGAAATGGTGCTCGGAATCTGGGGGACGCGACGTTACGCGTAGAGCATACCAAGCAAACCATACTGCAACTATGTGGACGATGCTTTCAGCTGCGTCGCTAAAAATTACGGACGAGCCTGTTATAAGATATGCAGTCCACTTAGCTGCCAACATTGCCACCCCTGTGAACAGGGAGGCAGTCATCCACATTGAAAGACGACGGTTTGGCAAATCTGACTAGGTATTCAATGTTTTCAAAAATTCGGCATTACTTCTTGTTGCCTTTATCCTATCCAGCAATGTTTCCATGGCTTCAACAGGTGGATCGTCGCTAAGCACCTTACGAAGTATCCAAACTTTATTTAGTTCTTCTTGCGTTAGCAGGAGTTCTTCCCGACGTGTTCCAGAACGGTTCACGTCAATTGCCGGATAGATGCGTCTGTCGGATATTTTTCTGTCGAGCACGAGCTCCATGTTACCAGTGCCTTTGAATTCTTCAAAGATCACTTCATCCATGCGAGAGTTTGTTTCTACGAGTGCAGTTGCGATGATGGTCAGTGAGCCACCTTCTTCGACATTTCGTGCGGCGCCAAAGAATCGTTTTGGCTTGTGCAATGCATTTGCATCGACGCCGCCGGAGAGCAGCTTACCGGAGTGAGGAATTACTGTGTTGTGAGCGCGAGCCAGACGTGTGATGGAGTCGAGCAGAATAACTACGTCATGCTTCGCTTCCACCAAACGTTTCGACTTTTCGAGCACCATGTCGCTCACCTGAACGTGGCGTTCCGGCGGCTCGTCGAATGTGGAGGCAACAACTTCCGCATTCACGCTGCGCTGCATGTCGGTCACTTCTTCGGGGCGCTCGTCGATCAGCAGTACAATCAGCTTTATTTCTGGATGGTTACGTGCGATAGCATTGGCGATTTTTTGAAGCAGAATTGTTTTTCCCGCCTTAGGGGGCGATACAATCAAGCCTCGCTGGCCCTTGCCAATGGGGCTCACTAAATCGATGATGCGTGTACTGTATTCAGACTGCATCGTCTCGAGCATTACACGTTTGTCGGGATACAGGGGCGTAAGATTTTCAAACAGTGTTCGCTCCTGGTGCTCGACATATGGAATGTAGTTGACGAGTTCAACCTTAAGCAAGGCAAAGAACCGTTCACCTTCCTTCGGAGGACGAACGTAGCCCTTTACTGTGTCGCCGGTTCGCAAGCCAAAGCGCCGCACCTGCGAAGGCGACACATACACGTCGTCGGGAGACGGCAGGTAGTTGTAGTCGGCAGATCGCAGAAATGCATACCCATCTGGAAGGACTTCCACCACACCAACGGACATCGAAACGCCTTCGCGGTGCTGTTCCTTCATTTGCAAGGCATTTTCAGCCTCGACAATTTTTACAATCAGATCTTGTTTTCGCAGATCACCCGAATGCTGGATACCCAGCTTCGAAGCTAATTCAATCAGCTCTGCAATTTTTTTGGACTTTAGCTCAGGAATGTCTATCAACTGTTCCTGCGGCTCATTACGTTGTTGTGCCATGCGCACGCAACCGCCTGTCGGAAAAAAGTTTAAAGGGAAAAATCACCTGGAAGGCGATGGACCATTGAAAATGGCCAATAGGAGTACATGCGAATTTCGCACAGGGAAGCTAGTAAACCAAACATTATTGAAATCCAGGTTGCGTGGATGTGTGTGCCTTGGGTAGAAGCCGGGAAGTTGCCGGGAGCGATATGCTGCCGGGTAAGTTGCCGGGAGACATATGCTGCCGGGTAAGTTGCCGGGAGCGATATGCTGCCGGGGAAGATCTCACAACGTGTCACAAATCGATGTTAGAGGGCACGCAGCCATTATGAAATCTCAGCTATTGCTTCGTGATCAGAGATTGACATCGGGTCTTCCGCGTTTCATGTTCTGGTTGTTGCCTTGTTGTGAAGGATGTCCACGTTTAAGGCTCCGATTTCGTTTCCTCCTTGTTACAGCCTGCATCGTTGCGGCACAGATAATGGGTCTCGAGTACTATGCCTGTGCTCAAACAACAGCTCGTGTTGGCGTTTGCCAGCCTGCAGCGGGATTTGCCCGCAGAGGTGGAACTTCGGCTGTTATAGGATTGCCAGCCCCTTTTAGAGCAATACAACTGCCCAATCGTTCATCATCAACCTTGGTATCACCAGGCAGCATCGATGTGCCTTTGGAGTTTGGAAGCAGAGTTACATGGAAGGTGTATGATATGGGCGGCAGGGAAGTGCAGGCAGGAACATCAAATATTCCGGAAACAGGATCGCGATCAATTGACGTTGGCAGCACGCAGGGTCTGTGCCTGCTTGTGCTCACATCAGCAGATGGTCTGATAATCTTACGCAAGGCAGTGTTCTTCGGGCGCTAATCAAGTGTTGGTAATTTGCACTATGCAGATAGCATTCATCATTGCCGTACTCGTTGCCAGCAGTACCACACTTTTCGCCCAACCAAAGCTTTCACCACAACTGCAAAACCAACGGTTGTCTACCGCTCGTGGAGCACCTGTGCGTTCGCTTGACTATGCGCTTACGAAGCCGAACGACGTGACGGAATTGGACCTCAGCGGTCAGACGTTGGGTACACTGTCTGACGATGTTGGAAAACTATCGAACCTGAAGGTGTTGCGTCTGCGTTCAACAGGCCTGTCTTCTCTGCCGGAAGCGCTGAAGATGTGTTCGAAACTCGAGGAACTCGACCTTTCAGAAAATGCATTCTTACAGGTCCCCTCTGTTATCAAGAGCCTGAAACGGCTTGAGCGGCTGTTCATGAGTGGCAACCGGTTTGCCAACCTTGATGAAAAAGCATTCAATGGATTATCGAACGTTAAAATTCTTTACATAAATCAATGTTCGATGAACGCTCTGCCAATGAGCATTGCGTCGTGCCTGGACCTGGTTGAACTCAGCATTGCTCAAAACTCTATACGCACCTTGCCGCAGGGCATGGAAAACCTGAAGCAGTTGCAGAAAATAGATGCTTCTACAAACGCATTCATTGCCATCTCTCCTTTGCTGAAGTCAATGCAGGCGCTGACGTATCTTGATTTTTCTTACAACAAGATCAAGAACTTCGATCGAGATCTGCTCAAGCTTCCAAAGCTGAACTCGCTTATGTTAACGTCGAATGGCATTTCGTCCCTACCCGACAGTCTGCCAACGTCGTCTCTAAAAATTTTAAATCTGGATTCCAACCGGATCCGACAGCTTCCGCAATCAATTGGAAAGCTGACAGGACTTGAGGAATTGTATTTGGCAGGCAACGAGCTCACCACAATACCAGCCACCATTGGTGAATGCTTAAACCTGATTGTCCTGGATTTATCGGGGAATAGCCTTACAAGTCTGCCCGTCGTCGAGTTGGCAAAGTTGCCGGGGCTCATGCATCTGCGCATAGCAAACAGGGTGGTGGATGCACAAGGCCAGCAGGAGGAGCGGCGAAAAAAACCGTAATATTGCGACTTATTCGGCGGGCGTAGCTCAGTTGGTAGAGCTCCAGATTGTGGATCTGGCTGTCGTGGGTTCAATCCCCATCGCTCGCCCACCTGCAACGCCAACGGTGAACACCGGAGGCGTTTGTTGTTTACGATTAGCGGTATGATCACAATTGTTCTTCACACTCACATTCCATATGTCTTGCACCATGGTGCATGGCCGCATGGCAGCGACTGGCTTAGCGAAGCAGTAGCAGAGTGTTACCTGCCCCTTATCAAGATGTGCAGAGTGTTGCAGGACGAAGGGATACGACCCGGCATTACCTTCGATATTTCGCCGGTTCTGTGCGAACAATTGGCGCACAAGGATTTTGCCGAAGTGTTCAGAAGCTACTGTGATGAACATGCAGCGCTTGCCGCAAAGGATAAGGAGCAATTCAGTCGGGAGGGGGCTAACGAACTGGCTTCGCTTGCAGAATATTGGGAGGAATGGTTCAATCAGAAATGGGTCGAGTTTGACCAAACTCTTGGCTCCGATATTCTCGGCGCTCTAAAACAACTTCAAGAAGAGAATGCCATCGAAATTATTACGTGTGGTGCCACCCACGGATATCTGCCTCTACTCGCTGAAGACGCAAACGTCGACCTGCAAATACGTGCCGCAGTAGAATCGCACCATAGACATTTCTCGAGGCATCCGCAAGGCATCTGGCTTCCTGAGTGCGCGTATCGTCCTGCATACGAATGGCGCACCTACCTCCCTGTAAACGCCTACTCAATTGCTAAATATCGTGATGGTATTGAAGAGTTTTTGGTTCGGTACGGCTTGGAATATTTTGTAACAGACGAAGCAGCACTGAAGGGTGCACAGCCGCTGGCTTATCGGGGTCCCGATGGTAGACGTACACCGTACTCCGAAACTATTGGCGACGCTCGTGCCCAGCTCGAAGAGCGATCGCCGTTCGATATGTTTAGAATAGGCGGCTACAACCACGATGCCAGCTCGGCAGTCTTCGTCCGAAATATTGATGCTACCATGCAGGTTTGGAGTGGTAAAACCGGATATCCGGGAGATCCTGACTATCTTGATTTTCATAAAAGATACTTTCGATCTTCGCATCGGTATTGGCGTGTAACCGACAACACAGCCGATATGCAGTACAAGCAGCTCTATGTACCCGAATGGGCAAACGGCAGAGCACTCAGCCATGCACGCCATTATGCAATGATCCTTGCTGATGCTGTGCGTTCAAGAATATCGCAGCATCCTACACGGATACCGACAGTTTGTTTGCCGTTCGATGCAGAATTATTCGGGCACTGGTGGTTCGAGGGGCCTTTATTTCTTGAGCATCTTATCCGTGAGCTGCATACGTTTCATGGTATCGGCACGTCGACGACAAGTGAGCAATTCGATCGTGTGAAGCCTGCAACGGAAGTTGCGCTGCCTGAATCGTCGTGGGGAAGGAACGGCAACCACGATGTATGGATGAACGATGATGTTCAGTGGACTTGGGAAAAGGAATACCGCATTGAACGATCAGTACGAATGTTTTGCGAAAAACATGCAAAGGCTGCCTGCGATTCAACATTCAAACGGTTGATTGTAAACATGTTTCGGCAAATGATGCTGGTACAAGCTTCCGACTGGCAGTTTCTCATCTCAACTTTTTCGTCGCGCGATTATGCAGAACAACGATTCCATAACCATCTCTCAGATGCCGAACGGTTGCGCGATGCGGCCGAGCGTTATATAACGTTGGGACGGCTGACGGATGAGGACAAAAATCATCTGGACGAATGTGAAATGCGGGATGAGATATTTGGTCCGGAATTGGAGTCATACGTATCTGACTTATTTACCGAATGCATCGAAATACCATTATCAACTGAGATATGACTGTAAAGTTGTCGTCTGTCATCAAGCAGATGCGAATGCATCAGTGGGTTAAAAACCTGTTGCTATTTGTCCCGCTCGGACTTGCGCACAGAATCCAGCATCTTGATGAGTTGGGCAGTGTTCTTCTCGCTTTTGTTGCATTCAGTTTTTGTGCGAGCGCCATTTACACGATCAACGACGTTGTGGACCTTGATGCCGACAGGCAGCACCCAACAAAGCGCAATCGGCCGATACCTTCGGGAACAATTTCGATACCGTTAGCATTCGTGTTATCGGTCCTGCTGATCGTGATTTCAGGAGTGATAGCCGTTTTATGGACCAACGTCGATTTTATTGGTTGGCTTGCCATCTACTTTGTTGTTACCACTCTCTATTCGTTTTGGCTGAAAAAGCTAGTGCTGGTAGACGTTATTACACTTGCGCTTCTCTATGTACTCAGGATTGAAGCTGGTGCCGAGGCTGCTTCCGTGACCGTATCGCCTTGGTTGCTGGCTTTCTCTTTGTTCCTTTTTTCAAGTCTAGCGTTTCTAAAACGCTATACCGAACTTCTGCTAACAGTCGAAACGGAGCAGACGCATGCAGCGCGGCGCGGATACGAGAGGGGAGACGCAGATTTTACCATGGTGGCTGGAACGGCTCTTGGTTTTATCGCCATCCTGGTGTTAACTCTTTATATCAGCAGTGCAGATGTTCAAAAACTTTACAATCACCCCTACCGGTTGTGGTACATCATTCCGTTTCTGACGTATTGGATTGCACACCTTTGGCTTACCTCTCATCGCGGGAAGATGCACGACGACCCGATTTTATTTGCCATAAAAGATTTGCGGAGCTACCTTGTTATGGCAGCCTCCATCGCAGTGATGGTTTGGGCGTCGCTGCCATGACTACTGGCAACACCGATTCGTGGGGACGCACTGTAGCGTCGCTTCCAGCCGAAGTCATCGACGTTGATTCCAGCTTCAAAGCCTTTGAGCCGTCCGGTCGTCAATATCTGCCTTATGGTTTGGGTCGTAGTTACGGAGATGTTTGCCTTAACAATGGCGGAACATTGTTGCGAACGCGCCGACTTAACTCAATTCTTGAGTTCGATGCATCTACGGGTGTGATGAAGGTTGAGTCTGGGGCAATTCTTGTTGATGTTCTTAACACCGCTTCAGCCAAGGGATGGTACCTTCCGGTAATTCCTGGAACCGGTTTCGTAAGCATTGGTGGTGCTCTTGCAAATGATATTCACGGCAAGAACCATCACAGGCGTGGAACTTTTGGTTGCCATGTGATTGCCCTTGAACTGCTTCGCTCCGATGGTTTGCACCATGTGTGCAGTAAGGAGCAAAATGAAGGGTTGTTCCGCGCAACGATTGGCGGAATGGGACTTACAGGAATGGTTACGTGGGTGCAGATTCAATTGATGAAGATTGGGTCTACACGAATTGCTACGCAAACAACTGCGTGTAAGTCTTGGCACGATATCATACAGGTGCTGCACGACCAGGATGAACAACATGAGTACACAGTTGCATGGGTCGATGCTAAACGTGGTAGGGGGCATGTAATCGCTGGAAATCACTTGAATGACGGCATCTATGACCGACACATGTCGGCTACGTTGCCATTTGCACCACTGCTTCGCGCTGTGCTTTTCGATGCCACCGCCGATTTACACAATATTGTAAGGTTTTTTAGCATGCCGTCGGGGACAAAGCCTGGCATCATGTCGGCATCGAAATATTTTCATCCGCTCGATGTTGTGCCGCGGTGGAACACTGCTTACGGAGATTCTGGATTTTTTCAGTATCAGTTTGTTGTTCCGTATGAACACGGAATTTCTGCCATAGAGTCTGTCATCAGGATTCTTCAATCTCATGATATTATTTCATATCTGAGCGTACTGAAAATCTTTGGTACGAAAATGTCGCCTGGTATCATGTCGTTTCCGCAGCCTGGCCTAACGTTAGCTCTGGATGTACCGCACAAAGGAGCATCGACTCTTGCGGCATTGTCGAAGTGCGACGAAGTAATCCTAAAACATGGCGGACGCATTTACCCCGCTAAAGATGCCAGAATGTCTGCTGACACATTTCAGAAAATGTACGAGCGGCAACTGCTGGCATTCAGGTCACACCTGGATCCTCATTTTTCTAGTACGTTTTGGAGAAGAGTTATCCAATGAGAGGCTGATTATAGTATGCTAACAGCTAAGAATATCGTAATTATTGGTGCAACCAGCGCGATTGCGCAGGGAGTTGCTGCATTGTATGCAGAGGTGGGGTCGAGATTTTTTCTTGTAGCGCGCAACCAGACAAAAACGGTCGATATCGCCTCGAGACTTAAGGAATTCGGAGCAGAGCACGTTGCTGTATTTATTACAGACCTTCGAATTCGGGATGATCATAATGCATTAGTTGAAGCAGCTTTCAAGGATTTGAAAACAATCGATCTTGTGTTGATTGCACATGGTGTATATCCTAACATGACGGATGCAGAGCGGGATGTGGATATCATGCTGGACATTGTGATGACGAACATCGTCAGCACCTTCTCCATCATCCACCGGTTTGCCAACGCCATGCGTAACGCAGGTCGGGGAACCATTGCAGTCATTTCATCCGTGGCTGGAGAACGTGGACGCAGTAGTAACTATATTTATGGATCAACAAAATCCGCGCTTACTGCCTATGCGTCTGGCTTGCGAGCCTCACTGGCTGGTTCCGGTGTGCATGTACTAACGGTGTTGCCTGGACCAGTTGCCACACCAATGACGGTGAGTCATCATGCACCCTTCGAGTCGTCAGTCGATCAAGTAAGTCGATCAATTACTAACGCAGTCGAACGACGCAGGAAGGTCCTCTACACGCCTTGGTATTGGCGTTGCATCATGCAAGTAATAAAGATGCTGCCGGAATCCGTGTTTATGAAGATCAAACGATAGGATGCGTGGCAGAGGTTACGATGGCGACAACGCCAATCCATCGGCATTCGTATCCGTTTCGGACTGAGGCTTAGGTTCAGCTGAGGCTGCAGAGCTATTCTTGATCTTTGAGCGCAATGCCTCGACGTCTTTCACAAACGGCGGAAGCTCACCTCCTCCGATGAGAGTATCGAGTTCTTCACTGGCAAGGATTTCGCGTTCAATCAGAGCCTTCGAAAGTTTATGCAGCAACTCTATGTTATCACGCATCAACTGCTCAGCTTTGTGTTCGGATTCAACAATGATGCGCCGCACTTCAGAATCGATGGATCGAGCTGTTTCTTCGGAGTGATCGCGTGGCTGTGATATTTCACGGCCTAGAAAGACCTCATCGTGCTGCGAAGCATAGCGCACGGGGCCGATAATATCGCTCATGCCAAACTCACATACCATCTTTTTAGCGATAAGCGTAGCACGCTCTAAATCGTTGGCAGCGCCTGTATTCTGCTGAGAGAACACTACCTTTTCGGCAGCCCTACCAGCAAGGAGGGTAATGAGACGTGTGATAAGCTGATCCCTGCTCATCGTGTGCATTTCCTCGCTTGGGAGATACGATGTAACGCCGAGAGCCCTGCCACGAGGGATGATGGTAACCTTATGCACGGCGTCGCTTCCCGGAAGAAGTTTTCCGGCGAGTGCATGTCCGATCTCGTGATATGCCGTTGTTTCCTTTTCCTTAACGCTCATCACCATGCTCTTTCTCTCCACTCCCATGAGAACTTTGTCCTTTGCATTTTCGAAATCGAACATCTTAACATCCGATGAACTGCGCCTGGCCGCCAGCAATGCCGCTTCGTTGACGAGGTTTGCCAAATCGGCTCCACTCATGCCAGGTGTTCCCTTGGCAATCACTTCCAGGTCGACGTCCTTTGACGTTGGTACCTTTCGTGTGTGGACTTTAAGAATACCAATGCGGCCATTGAGGTCGGGCCGATCAACTACTACCTGGCGGTCGAATCGTCCAGGCCGTAGTAAGGCCGGATCCAGGACGTCGGGCCTGTTTGTAGCAGCAATAATGATGACGCCTGAATTCTGCTCGAACCCGTCCATTTCTACAAGTAACTGATTCAGCGTTTGTTCACGTTCATCATGGCCCCCTCCCAAGCCAGCGCCACGATGCCGTCCCACAGCATCGATTTCATCGATAAACACAATGCAGGGTGCATGTTTCTTTGCCTGCTCAAACAAATCACGTACACGCGAGGCACCTACTCCGACAAACATCTCCACAAAGTCTGCGCCCGATATGGTAAAGAATGGTACAGCGGCTTCGCCGGCAACGGCGCGAGCTAATAATGTTTTTCCAGTTCCGGGAGGACCCAACAGCAATACCCCTCGCGGTATCTTTCCACCCAGACGAGTAAACTTTCCAGGATCGCGAAGAAAATCGATAATTTCTTTTAATTCTTCTTTTGCTTCGTCGGCGCCTGCCACATCGATAAAAGTCACCTGTGTGTTCCCCTCGGTTAGGAGGCGCGCTCTACTCTTGCCAAAAGAAAAAATTCCCTTAGTACCGCCTGCACCAATCTGCATTCTTCGTGTAATAAAAAAGAACGCTAATAACAGTAGTACCCATGGAAGGAATTGCACGATAGTAATCCACCACGGGCTGTCGCCGTCTTCATACGTCCATGAAATACCATTTTCTTTCCAAAACGTCTCCGTTGAGGAATCCACTACTCCGAGTTTTGTTCGGACTGCCTTTACATTTTGTACAAGTTTCCCGTCGCGATTCAGCGTTATCGTTGATTTAAGGTGGGCATGAAATTCAAAATCGTTGAGTTGGGTCTTGGTGATTTTAGCGTATTCGATATTCCCGGATTTTACTGTTGCAAGGTATTCGTTGTACGTAAGCGGCCATTCCTGAGCCTGAGGTCCTGTCATCATAACACCAATGACGATGAGACCGACAAGGATGCCAATCCAAATGAGAACGTTTCGCAGAACGCGGCTCATTGAAAGATCGTTTTCTTCTTCAGGATCTTGTTGAGGTTTCTTACCGGGCTTTTTTTCCATGTTCGATGGTTTGTTTAATTCGATGATTGTAGAACAAGCGCTATGACGATTGCAATCAACAAGTCATGTACTTGTTTCGTCAGTCACAGACCAGATACCTTCGTACTGTCTGCCATATCCCCCATAATCCAAGCCGTATCCAATAACAAAGTAGGGTGGGATTTCGCGTCCCAGATAATCTATTTGTACTCTGTCTCGATGTGCTTCGGGCTTGCTGAGCAGCGAAGTGATGCTCACACTCGCGGGCCGGTAGCTGGAAAGATGTTTGATGAGCTCACTCATCGTGAGTCCGGAGTCAATGATGTCTTCGACTATCAGCACATGTCTGTCCTCAATGTCAAGCATCTTGTCTTCGAGAACTACGTGACCTTTTGAATGCATGTTATCGTGATAACTAGAGGCCTGAAGAAAATCAATTGAAACGGGAATTCGAAGCTCGCGAATAAGGTCGCTTGCGAATACCATTGCCCCCTTCAGAATAACAAGCAAAACCAGCTCTTGCCCGGCAAAATCGGCATTGATTTCTGATGCAATGCGCTTGACCATTGCGGCGATTTCTTCGCGTGAAATAAACGGCCGAAAGACTTTATCACGGACCCGAATTGTATCTGACATTGTTTCTATCACGATAATATCACGTCTGGTGTTTGGCGAATGATTAGAACATGTTGAGTTGCAGAGGTAACACGCGTGCGCTCGGCTGGACGAATCCCGCAGAGCCAGAGAATTCCACTGCTGTCCTCGAGAACTCTACAGTTGCGTCGGTCTGAATGAGCAATTTTTGCGTTGGTAAGAAGATCGCTGATGAGTACACTATGCGTAGAGCCAAAGGGTATCATCCAGTCGCCATCAGCCCATCGTCGCCATCGTAAGTCACCGTCAACAGCAGACAAGTCGATGGTTGCCGACGAAGGATGTTGATCCAGGAGGGCATCCGATGCTTTCTCTCTGCGAATTTCAAGCTTTACAGAACCTGCAACATACACTCCATCTGTCTTGATGCCAATAGCTTCTACGGAAGACAAAACTTGCCCTGTGCCGATTGCGATGTAATCGCGCTCCCTGCACGCATGTATACCACCGCTCAGCGTTGCAACACTGCCAACTTCACAGTCAATGAGATCCAGTGTTCGCATTGTATCGTTCATGGACGGGGGTTGATTAGAAAACAGGTGCAAAGCATATCGCACAATTTCTGCCTTCATGCCGCGAGACTCATCAGCAATCGGGTTTAGCATGATGTGAACCTCTTCGCCGGGTAAACCTCCAGACGCGTGTCTAACCACCATTCGTCCTTCTGCCATTTGCCACACTGCGCGCTTTACAATTTCCCTAGCATTCGTTAACAGCGTTGATGATGCAGCGATGCGACTGCCAACATCACGGCCAAACACATTGCGCATTTGAGGCATGATTTCCTGCCGAACTCTGTTACGCAGGAAATGCAATCCCTCATTCGAAAGATCTTCATGCCATTGAAGATTTCTTATAAGGGCGAATTCCTTTATTTCAGATCTCGGAATAGAAAGGAGCGGTCGCAGAATTCTTAGGTTCTCAGAAACAACTCTTTCGGGTTGGAGCGAAGACAGTCCGTCGAGACCACTACCGCGTGCGAGATTCATGATGAGCGTCTCGGCAACGTCATCGGCATTATGCCCCACAAATACAGCCGAAGAACTCGTCTGTTGTGCAACATCGAACAACACATCATATCGCAATTCGCGTGCTGCAGCTTCGAGGCCCTTGCCGGTGCTCTCTGCGTGGGAGCTCACATCAATTGTTGCTGAGTGAAAGGGGCATCCATGTGCTGCAGCGAGGTTTCGAACAAATTGTTCGTCGGCATCAGAGGCAGCTCCACGCAAGGCATGGTTTACATGTACTAAATTTATTGACAACCTGTGTCTGTCTTGAATGGCATATAGGGCGTGGAACATCACTACTGAGTCGATGCCGCCGCTAACGGCTGTAACAACGCGGGTATTCTGACAAGCGGTAGAAACAAGAAACCGATCGACCGTTTCGATTAGGTCAGGATGCACCGAAGGCCTCTAATTCATTCACGAAACGATATAAACGTTCCTCAATCTGATCGAATGAATCCATTCGAACGATATCCTGACGCGTAAGTGAATTGTTGGGTAGCCCCCGCAGGTATCCACCATAATGTTTTCGGAATTCGTAGATGGCTCTTTTAGGGGGCTTGTACTGAAACTCAAGTTTAAGGTGTTCTATGCAGGCATCAACCCGTTCACGAGCACTTGCTGTACTCTGATCTTTCTGCGTCATCAAATCATTCTTAAGAGCTCTTTTCGCTTCGCTGAAAATGAAGGGATTACCGATGGCAGCTCTGCCAATCATCACGGCGTCGGCACCAGTCTGTTTAAAAGCTGTGCAGACATCGTCGGCTGTTCTCACATCGCCATTCAAAATCACCGGTATCTGCACAACTTCTTTAATCCTAGGTATCCAGGTCCAGTCAGCCGCGCCATCATGTCCCATATCTCGGGTACGGCAATGAACCGTGATGGCTGAAGCGCCAGCATCCTGTATTCGGCGGGCTACATCAAGGATAACAATATCGGTCTTCGACCACCCAAGGCGAGTTTTTACGGTTACAGGAACGTTAACGGCATCAACAACGGCTCGTGTAAGTCGTTGCATTTGTGGAGGATCCTTTAGCAGGGCGGCACCTGCGTTCCTTACAACGACGTTTTTAACCCAGCATCCAAAATTGATATCAAGGAAGTTAGGGTTGCTTTCAAGCGCTTTCTGGGCAGCTGCCACCATTGTGTCGATGTCGCCGCCAAAAATTTGTACCGCGGCAGGGCGCTCTTCGTCAGACAGTTGTAACTTAGAAACAGATCTGGCCGCATCTCGCACCAGACCATCGCTTGAAATAAATTCCGTATAAACAATGTCTGCCCCCTTCCGCTTGCACATTACCCGGAATGGAAGATTAGTAACATCTTCCATTGGTGCCAGGAGAACGCCGTTATTCACCGATATTTCGCCAATGCGCATTGGCAAAAATAATCGTTTACCACTTGGTTGAGGATCAGGATTGTTTATATTTGGGGCATTCGAAATCGTTCCAAGGGGAACACTGAAACGTTTTCGGAATTATGTTGTCATTGAACACCGATGGCTGTAAATGCGGCCATTTTTTTCCCAGTGAGGATTTTATGATGCGACGAGCTCTACTACTTTTTGCGATATTGGTATGCGCTGCAGCCATACCAAGCGGTAGCATATTGGCATTTCAGCAGATGCAGTCAACACCTGTAGGTATGGACACTGCGCCACCTAAGGTGACGCAAACTGCCGTCGATTGCGGTGTCATTCAATACGAGGCAACGGAACTTTTTAACGTGCCAGACCCGCCGGTGACTCCACCTTTACCAACACATCAGATTGATAAGGGCATTGCTTCGATTACCATGTCTGCGGTTCCGGCCTCTGTCAATGCTCGGTTGGTACTTGTTACGGCACAGAGTTTTCCAAAGGATCCGTCGTACAAAAGATTTACCTTCCGCGTAGAAGCAATTGATAAGACAAAGCGGGCAACTGCATTTGTGTCTGTTCGCGATTGGAACGAACCAACACAGAATGTGACCACTATTGAAGTAATCATCGAGCCGTCGATTCCAACATTATCGGACAATTCCGTTACCCTTACAGCACGTGCCAACAACACGGTCACGTACACGGTTACGGTACGCAACAGTACAACGGCGCCGATTGTTGTTAACGCCATCGAGCTTACCGGGAGTGCATTGTTTACTCTGACTAGTGGCGGAGGAACTAACATTACTCTCGCACCTGGTGAAACTCGCCAAGTAGTTGTTTCTTATACGCCGAATCTGCAGAGCGAAGCTGGCGACAATGCTTCCCTTTCAATTCGTACCAACTGCGGCGACATTGCTATTCCAGTAAAGGGCACCGGTACACTCGCAAATCTTTCTACTGAAAACTGGGACGCAGGCAACATCATGAAAGGCGTTAAGGTTTGCAAGTCACTTGGTTTCAAGATCACAAATAATGGATCGGCAACAGCGACTATTTCGGCCATTAACGTCACGTTAGGCGCCCCGGAACTCACGTTGGCGGGTCCAACACCTGCTGTTCCTTTCGATATTCCTGCAGGCGGTTCGGTAGATGTAACTGACCTGTGCTTTACGCCAGCCACGGAAAGCGGCGTATTTGTCGGTGCTGTTACGCTGACGACAAATGCTGAAACGGGCGACTTTGTAGCAGATGTAACTGCCAACAGAGCTGTCAACTCAGTCGATCCCGTCATCCTTCAGCGTTTGAACGTTCGCTTCGATGCATCGGGTAATGTTATCCGCTACGATTCAGAAGCATCTGCGCTTTTGTTTGATGTTCGCGGTACAGTTGTTGGCAATGCCGCTGAAAATGCACGCAAGATTGATGCTCAGAGTTTTTCAGCCGGCACGTACTTCCTTGTGATTAACGAAAAACCTGCCGTTAGTATTCCGGTTTCCATCGTTAGATAATTTCGGTTAATTAGCTCGTCTCGAAACGCCGTAGGATGCAAATCCTACGGCGTTTCCCTTTATCATGAAGCGTGAATTTTTTCTTCAACCACCCGAAATCGCAGCGCGCGAACTTATTGGGTGCGTACTGACGCATATAGCATCAGAAGACGACACCAGATCTGTTCGTCTTACTGAAACCGAAGCATACCTGGCCGAAGGTGATGAGGCCTGTCATTCGCACAAGGGATTAACGCCCAGGACTGCCCCAATGTTTGAAGCTGGAGGTATTCTCTATGTTTATTTTATCTATGGCAAGCATTGGTGTG
The DNA here is from genome assembly GCA_020050895.1 of bacterium. Taxonomy (GTDB): domain Bacteria; phylum Bacteroidota; class Ignavibacteria; order Kapaibacteriales; family Kapaibacteriaceae; genus OLB6. The sequence continues at coordinate 15,459 of JAGVJW010000172.1, forward strand.
CAAATATTGTTACTGAACCACAAGGCCGTGCCAGCGCTGTGTTACTGCGATCGGGATTTGCAGGCGATGTTGAAATCTCAGGACCCGGCAGGCTGGCTGCATTTCTTGGTATCGACAAAACGCATAATTATTCCTCTGTGCTAGGCGGGCGATTTACCATCTTCCAGGATGAGATGACGCCATTATTCCAGGCTAAAACTATCGTTACAAAACGCATTGGAATCAAGAAGGCCGTCGATTTGCCCTTACGATTCGCTGTGGCTGGTCATCCCAGTAAAATTTAGGGGTATCAATCCATCGAAAAAGCGGTATGGGACGGCGGTCTCGCCAAATTGACAACCCGCGTTTCGTAACTTCGTTGATATGGCACGATTTGGCCTTTTCTTGAACGACGTCGGCATCGACCTCGGAACGGCAAACACACTTATTTGGCAGAAGGGTAAGGGCATTGTTCTCAACGAGCCCTCAATCGTTTCATTTGATCGAAGTACAAAGGCCATCATCGCCATTGGCACGGAAGCCCAGGAGATGGTGGGAAAGACCCATCGCGACATCAAGACGATTCGTCCGCTCAAGGATGGAGTCATTGCCGATTTCGAAATAGCCGAAGGCATGCTTCGGGCATTCATCCGTAAAATGTCGGCCTCATGGCAGCCAGCCCGACGCATGGTGATCTGTGTTCCTTCCGGTATTACAGAAGTGGAAAAGCGAGCGGTGCGAGATTCTGCTGAACACGCAGGCGCTAAGGAAGTTCATCTGATTGCCGAACCCATGGCAGCAGCAATTGGAGTGGGCTTGGATGTTCACGAAGCAATGGGGAACATGATTGTTGATATTGGCGGTGGTACAACAGAGATCGCCGTGATAGCCCTTTCGGGCATTGTAGCCGATGAGAGCATCCGCATTGCCGGCGACGAGCTGACCAATGCGATTGTAAATTGGTTTAAGAGACATCACAATATTCTGATTGGAGACCGGACGGCTGAGATTATCAAGGTTAATGTTGGATCGGCATGGCCATTGGAGGAAGAACTCGAGATTGAGGTTAAAGGGCGCGACATGGTAACCGGCATTCCTAAGAGCATCGTTGTATCGAGCGAAGAGATCAGGGAGGCCTTGTCGGAGAACATTACAGTAATCGTCGAAGCCGTTCTCAATCTGCTTGAGAAAACACCACCTGAACTATCGGCCGATATCTTCGACAGAGGAATTGTGCTCACCGGAGGCGGTGCTCTGCTAAAGGGTCTCGACGAAAGATTACGCAGAGAAACATCGTTGCCGGTTCATGTGGCCGAAGATCCACTAACGGCCGTTGTACGCGGAACTGGTAAGGTACTCGAAGATTTGCCTGGCTATTCTTCGGTACTGATAAAATCTAAACGATATTAGCACCCATGCGGCGATTCATCGAATTCGTCGTTCGATATAAGAACTACATCGCGCTTTGCACACTTGTTGTGATGTCGTTTTCATTCATGAGTTTCGGCGCATTATCACAGTTAGGGGGCTTTCGAGCTGTGGTAGTAGGGTCAATCGGTTGGATTCAATCGCTATTTGCGTGGGTACCGAATCCCGTTGCATTGAAAAGTGAGAACACGGCCCTGCGGGAGCTGAATCTGCAATTATCAATTGAATCATCGCGGTTCCGGCAGTCAATGGTTGAGAACGCAACGTTGCGGAAAATGCTCGATCTGCAGCCCCTTACAACAGAAAAGTTGATTGCTGCCGACATTGTTGGGAAAACAACAACCGAGTTGCGGAACTATGCAACCATCAATAAGGGTACTGAAGACGGCATCAAGGAAGGAATGACGTGCATCACCGATGCCGGTTTGGTTGGAAACATCGTTGGAGCATCGCCGCATTTTGCCGTTGTTCAGTTGCTCCTCAATCGCGATACCAGGGTGGCTGCAAAGGTGTACAGGACACGCGTCGACGGTATAGTACACTGGCAGGGCGAAACAACGCTCTCGTTAAAGGATGTTCCAAGAACGTATGATGTAAAGCAGGGCGATTTGATAATAACTTCATCATACAGCGCAAAGTATCCGCCGAATGTCGTCGTCGGAACGGTTCAGAGAGTTGATAACGAACCCAACTCATTATTCCAGAACGTTGTCATTGAATCGGCAGTCAATTTTGCAACGCTCGAACAGGTCTTTGTGCTTGATCGTCTTGCTAATGAAGAGAGAGCGACGCTGGAAGGCGAAGTGACAACGAAAACTAAATAATATTAGAAACACGAATTGGGAGCGCCAATCGGCGGCAGATATTCTGGATGAGTCCACTCGCAGATAGACCGGCATACATGAGCAATCCTGCTATGCGCATCATTGCGTATGCAGTGACGGCGCTGATTCTTAGTGTTGTCCATGTCGTTTTTTTGCGGTTCATCTCCGTCAGTTCAGTTACGCCGGATCTTTTACTTATCCTCACGGTATGGATTTCCCTGGTCGAAGGTCAGTTTGCCGGTACGTTGGCAGGCTTTACAAGCGGATTACTCTTCGATGTGGCTTCTGCAGACGTGCTGGGAACGAATGCCTTAGCTAAGACCATTGCTGGTTTTGTGGCCGGGTATTTCTATAGGGAAGGAATGGCTATGCAAATAATAGGAAGCTATCGTTTTTTATTAATTATCACGCTAAGCGGCTTCTTACACAACATTGTGTATTTCTTTTTCTACATCCAGCCAATGCAGGTAAGCTTTCTGACGTTCTTCCTAACCTATGGTGTGGCAACAACGCTATACACTACCGTTGGAGCTGTATTCCCAATGCTTTTCGTTAACCGCCGTCAGGAATGGTAAAATTTATACGTTTTAGTTTAGGGTGGAACGGGCATGTGGATAATTGAACCACCAAAATTCTCATCATTTATCGCAATTTCAGGCACATGTATTTAAGTCGATTGGAAATGGTCGGATTCAAGTCGTTTGGACTGAAGACCGATTTGTCGTTTAACGACGGTGTTACGGCAATCGTTGGGCCTAACGGTTGCGGAAAAACGAACATTGTAGACGCAATCCGTTGGGTGCTCGGCGAGCAAAAGACATCGATGTTGCGAGCCGATTCAATGGAACACGTGATATTCAACGGATCGAAATCGCGCAAGCCGCTAGGCATGGCGGAAGTGTCGCTCACCATTGAAAACAACCGCCAGATCCTCCCCACGGAATATTCTCAGGTAGTGATAACGCGCAGGTTGTTTAGGGATGGCGAAAGCCAGTATCTCCTGAATAAAACTCAGTGCAGACTTCGCGATATCGTTGATCTCTTCATGGATACAGGAATGGGAGCCGATGCCTATTCTGTAATCGAGCTGAAGATGATTGAAACGATACTCAGCGACAAAGCGGATGAACGACGACACCTGTTTGAAGAGGCTGCAGGCGTTACAAAGTATAAGGCCCGCAGGAAGGAAGCTCAGCGCAAACTGGAAGCAGCTCAGCGTGATATTGCCCGTGTTCAGGATATCGTGAGAGAAGTACAAAAAACGGTGAACTCACTCTCGCGTCAGGCAGAAAAAGCCAGGCAGCACCAGGATTTGTCGGGCAGGCTGAGAGAACTCGAGAAACTAGCTTTTGCGTTTGAATATGCCGAACAATATGTCTTGCTTAAACAAATCGAAGAAAAGGTTTCAGACGCACGCGTACGCAGGGAAGCCGCTGAGGCATTGCTTGGTGAATCTGAACTGATGGAGCAGGCAAAGGAGCGAGAATACGAGCAGGCAGAGCACGACGTGCGAACGGCTCTGGAAGAAGAAGGCGTAGAACGCTCAGCCATGGAAAGCACAAGACAACTGATTGCCTTGCTCGACGAGAGAATTTTAGCTAATCAACGGACTACTGAGCGGCTAGATAGAGAGCAGACAGAATCGTCGACGCAGCAAACATCGACATCCGGTGAATTACAGCGTGTTCGCGAAAGGCTTGTGGATGCCAGGAATCAGCTTGAGAGTCTTGTTCGTGAGTCTACAGAAAAACATGAAGCATTTGCTGCTGCAAGCGCACGACTTCAAGGTGCCAAGGAAGTGTTGAATGAGAAGCGCAATGCACTTGCTTCGGTACAACATTCACTCGTGACGGCGAAAACACAGGCAGACCGATATCATATTCAGATTGAATCGCTGCAGCGAAGAGTGTTAGACAACGAAGTTCAGCAGGTTCATCTTGAGGAGAAGATTCTTGAAATCAGACAGCATATCAGCACAGCCCGCACAGGTCTGGCTGAGAGGGATGCAGTGCTGCAACAGACCGAAGCAGACCTGCACAATGCCGAATCTCGATTGAATCAATTACGTGCAGAGCAAGATGAACTGCAGAACGAATCCAACGCCCTTCGGTCTGCACTCGGGCATAATTCCGCTGCCATAGAGTTTTTAACGGGTCTGGTTGATACTATGGAGTCGAGCAAGTTCTTGCTCTCGACCGAAGAGTGGAGTCCAAGCGGAGACAAGCTCACACTTGCAGAAGTTATCGATGCTCCCGAAGAGTTGCGCGTGGCTATTGAAGCGGCATTGGGAGAATCGTCCCGATATTTTGTTGTAAGCAATAGAGGCGAAGCCGATGAAGCCATACGCGCACTTTCAAGAAACAACATTGGCAAAGCCACTTTTCTCTGTCGAGATTCCATCCCGCAGATGGCAGAGCCCCCTTCCATCACTCATCATAATGGTGTTATTGGATGGGCCAGTGAACTTATTCGGTGCGATGAGCAATTGCGTAATGCGGTAAGGGGCATATTAGGCAGGTCGATCGTTGTTAACAATATTGATAATGCGTGGGATGCAATCAATGAATCCTCTGCAGATGCAGCCGTAACGCTGGGCGGAGAGATTGTGCATCGGTCCGGAGCAGTGCGCGGTGGTGCACGCACGCAGATGGAAGGAGTCCGCGTTGGAAGAAAGGACAGAATTGAACGGCTGAAAGCGGAGAACCTCAACCTCGAATCAGCGCTTGCATCCGCTGAGCAGAAGCTGGATGCTATCAAGACTGAATCAGGATCGATAGACCTTCGGGCAATTGGCGAACGAGTAAGGCATGCAGCAGTAGAGCGTAACGAAATGCACCAGCGCATCGAAGCATTTGATGCACGCATCGATGACCTCAATGCGCAGCACTCAAAGTTAGTGGGAGAGGCATCTGCATGGATAGAGGAACGCGGGCAGGTTGAAAAGAATGCCGGGTCTATGGAACATGCCATTGCATCGCTGTCCGATGAAGTTGCAAGCCTGGACAAAGATGTGAACGCAGCTACACAAACAGTTCAGGATGCCGAACATGCTGTGAGTCTGTCGAATGCCGAATGGAATGCAGCAAACATCATGGTTGTTCGCATCGATGGTGAACGACAAAGCCTAGAGGCCGATGAACAGCGTTTACTGAATCAAAGTACATCGATATCTCAACGTGAAGAACAGCGAAACGAAGAACGCATGCAGTTAACGGCAGATCTGAATGATTTGAATAACCAGCGTGGTAGAGCTCTGAGTGAAGCCGAGAAGCGCGAGGTAAGTCACCTTGCGTCAAAGAGTCGGCGTGAAAGCCGTGAGCAGCACGTTGCTTCGTGTTCGGCACTATTGCGTTCGGCTGCGGAAGGTGTTCGGGTACATCGCAAAGCGGTTGAGACGCTTGTTAACGAAATGCATGAACTCGATATTAAACATAGTGAAAAACGGGTTAGCATTGAATCATTGATTCGCCGAGCTGTGGAAGAGCTCGAGGCCGATATCCCATCCGTTCCTGTGCCGCCTGAATCAGAAGCCTCGGCCGAACAGGTTCTCGCCGATGTGCAGGAAGTAAGGCGTAAGCTTACATCGATGGGAAACGTAAACTTCCTTGCCTTGGAAGAACATGAGCGGGAAAACGAACGTTTGCAGTTTCTTGTTCAGCAACTGGATGATCTGGTACGGAGCGAACGAACGCTTAACGAAACGATTGCCGAAATCAACAGGACTGCAAGGGAAAAGTTCACGTCAACATTTTTCCGCATTCGCGAGAACTTCGTCATGTTATTTAAGATTCTCTTCAGCGAAGACGACGAGGCCGATTTGCAGATGGAAGAGTCTGATGATCATGATCCGTTGGAGTGCAAGATCGAAATAATTGCAAAACCGAGAGGCAAGCGACCACACAACATAGAAATGCTGTCAGGGGGCGAGAAAACGCTTACTGCTATCGCCCTGTTGTTTGCCATTTACCTGGTTAAGCCGAGTCCTTTTTGTATTCTCGACGAGGTTGATGCCCCTCTTGATGATGCAAACATTGACAGGTACTTGAAAATCATCCGGAAGTTTTCTGAGAACACACAATTCCTGATGATTACGCACAATAAAAAGACCATGGAGGCGGCTGATACCCTGTATGGTATAACGATGGAAGAACCTGCGGTATCTAAGGTAGTTAGTGTTCAGCTAGGCGAGGAACGGAATGCAGCATAAGATTCATTGGTGGCAACGATACCCGGAAGTAAATTTTGTGACGAAATTGCGAGGAGTTAATCCGTGAAATTATTTACACTACTGATTTGCCAGAGTGTATTCCTGATTTCATTTGTAACGGTCTCTGCAGACGAGCCGCCAAAGCAAATTATTCTTACCAAGGTTGCAACCGCATCGTTTGGTAAGGTATGGGATGCAGTGAAGACTTCCATGCAGGAAATCGGCTGCTCAAAGCCGCAAACTGAAAAGATCACCGAGCCTGCGGAGGAGGGCGGATTTTACACCGGCCTTTATGTATCGGATTTCTGTGTACTCGTCAAAGGTGAAGACTCAACACGGAAGTACATGGAGCAGTTTGGTGAGTTACCTCGCATTCGCGGGGGGATATGGGTTGCCGGTAGAGTTCAGTATAAGGTGAACGTTAAGGAAGAAGGTGTCCGTCAGACAAAGATCGTCTTGAGGGCCGAGGTATCAGGCTTTGAAGAGTTTATTACAAATGCTATCCATTTCTGGGTTAGCAATGGCATACTGGAACAGCGAATGATGGATGCGATAATGGCTAAGATCAATGCCGGTGCGGAGAAAATCGACGAAGATTAGCACGCCGTTACGTCGTACTCTGCAACCTTGATATCAAACACCATTCCTTCCACGTAGTCCGAGCGCACATCGGGCGAGAGCACTTCCATCACACGGATTGTAGCCCAGCATCCCCCATGAAATTTCAACACCTCTGCAGTATACAGCGGGTCTCCCTTCAATGCCATTTGATATGTATTACCGGGTGTAAACTCGTTTAGCGAAACTTTATCGTGTTCGACTTTCATGATGGGAGCCGGTGAAATTTATGAGGATTGGATGTTGCTGTATTCGTTCAAAATTAAGTCGTGAATGTTCGATGCCAGGTGTTCTGCATCATTGCTTGAGCAGATAATTGTGTACACAGCATCGTTCTCAGATCCCGACACAGATCGAATAGCACCAGTCATGGCCGCTGATACCCTGGATACCACCGGTAACCAAGTGTTAAGAGTAGTGAAGACAACATTAATCTTCGAGGTAACATCATCTATGGGTTGAATAGCCACTATTGACTTTGAGTGCATCGTTTCGGTGCCAATCGATGTGGATTCACCTGACGGATTCGAGGCAGAACGAATTGTAATGGCGATACCCGATTCTTGTGCAGGAGCGATCATCGTGGGGTAGAGGATCTTTACACCATGCTGTGCGGCAAGCGCGGCTTCGGTATACGACAGCAAAGGACGAACCTTGGTGTTCCGGCAGAAATCGGGATCACCGCTACGTACACCTTCGACATCTGTCCAGATAATAACTTCTGATACATTCAATAGCGATCCTAACAAGGTAGCAGTAAGATTTGAGCTTTCCTTGCCCATCGTAGTAACTGTTCCATCTTCCGTTGCACCAATGAAACCTTGAATCATTACAACGTGATGGGATTCTAGCAGGGGGCGTAAGATCCGATCGACATGAATCCTTGTTTTCTCTACGAGAGGTGCAGCCAGGCCATACTCGTCGTTAGTAACAACAACCGTTCTCGCATTGATCGCCGCTACGTCGATGCCGTTATAATGGACTACAGACTGTGCGATATGCAAGGCAAGTAATTCACCAAACGAAAGGACGTGGTCAAGCGTTCGCTTTGTGAGTTGTTGCGTAATGGCAATGCCCCTTAACAAATTCGAGAGAGACCCATGTACTTCAGAGAGCAGAGCATCGAGCGTTGCGCGGGCTGTAAGGTCTGGGAGAACCTGACGTATCAATTTTTTGTGGTCTTCCAGAATATGATCGAGGCGCTCGAACGCTTCAGTTGTTAGATTCTTTCTTGCCAGCCGTGCGGCAAACTCCAGGTCGCGAGTGGCTGACGCAAACGCGCTCACCACCGCTAAGGACGGTGTTTGTTCGTTTTTAAGAATCTCAACCATGTGGCGGAACCCGTCAGCACTAGCCAGAACGGCGCCGCCGAACTTCATTGCCTTCATTGTCTTACGAAGATAACAGCCGCCCCTTGCTGAATCGGAATAAACACCGTAACTTTGTTGTTCACCCAAACAACATCATTTCGTTGGCGGACCATCATGGCAAAACAGCAAACATTTGGCGACAAGACAAAGAAAAAGGTCCTCGACACCAAGATCAACGTTAAAGTTATCAAGGCGTTCCGTTCCGAAGCTGGTACCGTAAAGTACATGGAGCGGCATGTACGGGTTGACGATGTTGGTCAGATCGAAAAAATGGATCTATCGAGGTAACTGTGAAAAAAGGAATTCACCCCGCATACAGAACCATTGAAGTGGTGATGACAGATGGTTCAGTTTTCAAGACCCGGTCATGTTTTAAGAGTGATCGTCTGGTGCTAGAAATTGATTCAAAATCGCACCCATTTTTCACCGGCAAGCAAATGCTGGTCGATACGGCAGGCAGGGTTGAGCGCTTCAATAAGCGAATGGAGAAGACGAAGGCCGTTCGAACAGCAAAAGATACAAGCAAGTAATCGGAGAGAATTGTGGCATTACCATCATCATCAATGCGTGACGGAATGAGAGATCGAGATTCATCTCTCAACAACCCGAACACGATTAATTCACCTTTTCGTCAGAAGCGAAATCAGCCACGAAAGAGAACGAACCCTCTCAAGCAATCACGCTTGATTGATTATCTCGATCCCAAATTTCTTGGGCGCTTTACGAACGATCAGGGGAAGATTCTCCCACGCAGAATTACTGGCGTTACGGCACTGCAGCAGCGGCGTCTAACCCGTGCCATCAAGTATGCCCGCCACCTGGCATTGTTGCCATTCGTAGCCCAAGACACACGCTAGCAACGAGGTCGGTTTCATGCCGATCGCTCTCAACTATCAACCAATTTTGGGGCGTCGCCAAGTGGTAAGGCAGCGGATTTTGGTTCCGCCATTCGTAGGTTCGAATCCTGCCGCCCCAGCATAGGAATGTCACTCCAAAGGAACGCGTGAACGCCGAGGTAAAGATCGTCTCCGGCCGGTCGAATCAGGAAATAGCATCAAAAATCGCACGGGCTTCGCATCGTGAGCTATCGCACGTAACCATTCGAAATTTTGCCGATGGGGAACTATGGGTAAAGTTCGAAGAAAACGTACGTGGAGTAGACCTCTATATCGTTCAGTCGACGTTTGCGCCCTCCGATAACCTGATGGAATTGCTGCTACTGATCGATGCAGCTAAACGAGCTTCTGCACTTAGGATTACAGCCGTAATTCCATATTTCGGATATGCCCGACAAGACAGAAAAGACCAGCCGAGAGTGGCCATCACTGCTAAGCTTGTGGCTAATCTGCTTACACAGGCAGGAGCCAATCGTGTAATAACCATGGACATGCATACGCCGCAGTTGCAGGGCTTTTTTGACATACCGCTGGACCACTTGTACTCGTCGTCTGTTACCATCAACGTTATCCAAAAAATAGACCTCGGCAGCGTTGTGGTTGCATCACCGGATGTGGGAGGTGTAAAAAATGCCCGTGCCTATGCTAAGATGCTTGGCGATGATACCGACTTAGTGGTTGTAGACAAACGCAGACCGAAGCATAACGACGTTGAAGTGATGAATATTATCGGTGACGTTAACGGCAGAAACGTGATAATCGTAGATGACTTAATCGACACCGGAACTACCTTCGTTAAATGCGCCGAGGCGCTTCGTGGTAATGGAGCTGAAACCATTATCGGAATGTGCACACATGCTGTGTTTAGCAACGAAGCCGTAAGTAAGATTAGTGATTCAGACGCAGTCAGTAAGGTTTTCGTCACGGATACAATACCATTGGCAACTACAAATCCTAAAATTGAAGTCATTAGCGTTGCTGGTCTGTTTGCCGAGGCTATCATCCGCACACACGAAAACCAGTCAATCAGTTCTTTGTTTGAAAAAGCGGAGAGCGTGAGCTAACAGAGTATATCAAAATATCCCAAGGGTGAATCAATGAGTCAAATCGTTCTCAAGGCAAAACAACGGCAAGCAGGCCGGAGTGCATCAAAGCAACTACGCCGCGAAGGCAAGGTACCTGGAGTATACTATTCCAACAGCCATGACCCTGTGCATTTTTCAGTTGAAATGCTCGACTTACGCTCCATCGTGTACACTGCAGAGGCCAAGGTTGTAAGCCTGCAAGTTGATGATGATAAGGGGCTCCCATGCATTCTAAAAGATGTTACTTTTGACCCCATCACAGATAAAATCATGCATCTGGACTTTCTGGGTGTATCTGCGGGACAAAAAATCACAGTGGAAATTCCCATTCACCTTATTGGAACTTCTGTTGGAGTGCGTGACGGCGGGATTGTTGAACACGTCATGCACAAAGCTCACGTACTCGTTGATCCGTTAAAGATGCCAGAACATATCGATGTTGACATTACAAATCTTGAAGTCAATTCATCGATTCATATCGAAGACATCAGCGTCGAAGGCGTGGAGTTCGAAGAGAAGCCCGAAGCTGTTATCGTTACATGCACACCGCCGAAGACGCATGTAGAAGAAACTCCGACGACAGAAATGCCCGAGGTTCCAGAAGTTAAAGCAACTGAATAACTGCGCACCGGGTTTGCACGAGTGCATGCCCCTTACATAAACATGAATTGTTTAAAGGAGTCCACTGGACTCCTTTTTTTTATGGATCAATACGCGGAGAATCAGTGCAAAAAAAAACCCGGAGAAATAAAGACTCCAGGTATGAGCATCTGGCGCGGCACTCAGGGGAGAGAGTATCGCTCAACTCAGCATCAAAGTTATTGTTTCTTGTGCGTAATGACAAAAATCATTTTTACTCACTTGCCAGAAAGTAAGTTTTGTACCGGTTAAAACTGAAATGACAACGACTTGAAAAGAAAAGAAAATGAAAGCGTTGACAGGTGCAGTCGCTCTCTTTTTAGCACTCCAGTGCTTGGGAGCAAGTGAAAAGCACACGCTGAAGACAGTCAGCATGAAGATAGAGGGGACGTCGACTCTTCACGATTGGACCACAAAGGTCAATACTGTAAGGGCTAACGGAGACTTTACTGTACAAAATGACCAGCTTATCGAAGTTGTGTCCATGTGGGTTCAGGCCGACGCCAAGTCGATCGTTAGTGAGAAGGGTGACGACATGGACGAAAAAATTTACGAAGCTCTTAAAGCCGAAGAACACCCCACCATAACGTTCAACCTCTCAACAGTAAAGTCAATCACCAAAACAGGTTCCGAGTGGATAGTTGAAACCAAGGGTGACCTGACGATTGCCGGTAATAAGCAATCCATCGATCTGACGGTTAAGGCAAGCATTATCGAAAGCGGCGTCGTACGATTTACTGGAACAAAGAAAATCAAGATGTCGCAGTTCAACATTGATAGGCCATCAGCAATGCTCGGATTAATTAAATCCGGTGATGAGGTGGTAATCACATTTGACGTTTCAATGAAGAAGAATTCTTGACTATGATAATTCGCACAACCACTATACTTCAACGTTCGAGGGCAAGATCATGAAAAGTCCGGTAAGGTTAGTTGGTGTAACAGCCTGTTTGTTATTGGCGACTACACAAATGAAGGCGCAATTGTTTCCCGACATGCAGTTTTATCGACCGTCAGACAAGACCGGCATTAACATCTTTGAAACGACAAAAGACACGTCTCCCTATGACGGAATGAAATTCCGCCTAGGTGGTGGCTTCACGCAGCAATGGCAGTCGCTGCAACATGAAAACACTGCAAATCCCTACTGGAGAAAATTCAATGGAGGTGCAGATTCCATCAACTATAACGCTCTTTACGGAATCACTCCTGGTTTTAACACCGCTTCGGCAAACCTACTCATTGATGTGCAGCTTGAAGATGGGGTGAGGCTTAACTTAACGACGTACTTAGCAACACGCCGGCACCAGGATACCTGGGTCAAAGGTGGCTATATTCAATTCGATCGCCTGCGTTTTCTGGGCAGTGAGTTTATTGATAACATCATGGAGTATCTGACCATAAAGATTGGCCATACAGAAATCAACTATGGTGATGCCCATTTCCGCAGGACCGATGGAGGTTTGTCGATATATAACCCGTTTGCTGAGAATTACATTGTCGACGCCTTTACAACAGAAATCGGCGGTGACGTTACCTTCCAGCACCCATCCGGATTGCTTGCAGTGCTCGGCCTCACCAACGGCGAAATCAAAGGCGCTGTCGATCCTGTAACTCCCGGAACTGGAGACACAACAACAACAAAATCCCCATCTATCTATTTCAAGGCTGGATTTGATAAAAAATTTGGCGATGCTTTTCGAGTTCGTTTAACTGGCTCCGGGTATTTGAATGATGCCTCACCTCGGAATACTCTCTTTAATGGAGACAGAGCAGGTTCCTATTACTTTCTGGTAATGGAGAGTCAGGCAGCAAATTATTCCTCAACATCTACATCGGCGAGTAGCATGAAACCAACAACAACGGCGCAGGCTATTTCCGGTCGCTACGATCCAAACTTCTCCAGATCGATTCAAGCGTTTGTTATTAATGGACTTTTGCAGTTTTCCAGGTTTGAATTGTTTCTCAACTACGACATCGCTTCAGGACGGACCGCAAACGAAGTTGAGGACAGGAGCATGAGTCAGCTTGCTGGTGATTTGATTGTCAGATTAGGTTCGAACGATCAGTATTATCTAGCAGGGCGCTACAACCTTGTTAATACGGAAACGTTGGGAATTCTTGATGCAAATGGTGCTCAAGCCGAGCAACAAATCAGCCGTATTGCCTTTGCAGCAGGCTGGTTTCTAACAAAGAGCATTTTGATTAAAGGTGAATACGTTATTCAGGAATACAAGGATTTCCCGATAACTAGTATTTTCAATGGTGGGAAATTTAGTGGCGTTGTTTTCGAAGCGGCTGTTGGGTTTTGAAAAACGAGTTCGTGGACTAGTCGCGATTTTGCTGAATATGACTGTACGCGTAAAGAAGAACTTCCAACCTGCATGCAGCTTGTGTGCAGGTTGGTTGTTTTTTCATCAGTTATTCAAATTGCAGTCACGACGTACAATCAGAGTCATTCGGTCTACCACTGTGTCCTTGATGTTGTTTTTTGGACTGAGCGTAATCGTAGGTTTTATTCCTGCATCATCCATCATTGTTGCTTATGAGATTGATGAGCAAAGCAGCCTCTACATTGAGGGGTCTTCAAACGTGAACCGTTTCGACTGTGCATTGAAAGACCAATTTTCAAAGGCAGAGGCGCACGTGACGTTTGCTGAAGGGGGCAGGATAATGTTGTTTGACATGGCTACTTTGACCCTTCGAACAGCAGGCCTTGACTGCGACAATGAGATGATGAACGAAGATTTACTGAAAACCATGAAAGCGGACCAATATCCGTACATCACTGTGTCTTTGAAATCAGCAAAGGTTATCGAAGGCAGCTTGGATAATATAGGCGAATCAGCACGATTAAAAGCTGAAGCATTGTTTACTATCACACATGTGAGGAGAACTGTAATTCTCGACGTCAAGGCATGGAGAATGTCAGAAAATCAATTCAGATTCACGAGTTCTGCATCGCTTAGGATGACTGATTATGACATCGAACCACCAAGCGTTTTGTTTGGCCTTATTAAAGTTCGAGATAAGATATCGTTGAAATTCGATCTTATTACAAAAACATTGAATTGAGTGCAAGAATGTTGAACCGAGTGCTACCTATACTCGGTCAATCCATCTGCCATCATCTTTGATAATCTTTACAAGTTCAGTTACGGCCTCTGCAGTGGGTACGTTACGCTTAACAATCGTCTGCCCCTTATACAATGTGATGCGCTCAGGTCCAGAGCCAACATAACCGTAATCTGCATCCGCCATTTCACCAGGGCCGTTAACGATGCAGCCCATGACACCAATTTTTACACTTTTCAGATGATCGGTATGAGAGCGAATAAGGCTTGTTGTCTCCTGTAGGTCGAACATAGTTCTTCCGCAAGAGGGACAGCTTATGTATTCAGTCTTTGTCATTCGCATTCTTGTTGCTTGAAGTATACCCAATGGTAATGCAACATGTCTGCCAATCATGATACCGTTGCCAAATCCATCAATGAAAATACCGCCTACATCCGATGATGCGTTCAACAACAACTCATTAGCATCTATAGCGTTGGAATGATATCGAACAACAACAGGTGTGTGAACGCTATTGTCTTCAAGCCGTTGGAAAGCCGACCGTATGTCGTGATACCAAAAAGCATCGCTACCCTGTAAAAGCAAAACTGCTGTGCTATCCCTGCCAAGCGCAAACATCAAATCATCAGATAAATCACTTGCAGAGCACGAAACTACATTCATAACCGAATGCTGCTGTCCATTGGAAAGATACTGTGCTGGCGTAAATAGAGGCACGCAAAACAATTTATCATGGAGGTTCATCCAAACCGGAATATCAACAACCTGACGGATCCCTCCTGGTGCCATAAATGGGAGGGGGTTGCTGCCAACGTACAGAAATTCTGCAGCCTGATCAAGCATCGTCCATTTATCGGATTGAGAATCGTAAACATGACCTAACGAAGAAAGATCGTTATAATTATTTAACTTCTCATTCGATACGTCTACAAATAAGCGGGGTACGTTATCGGCGCCAACCGATGCCACATGCGTAGTAGACCGGCGATGGAAGCCTGGGGATATGTGCACCGACGTTTGATATACATTACGCTGCCGGTGTGCCAAGGCGGCGGCAACAGGAATCTCCGCTTCGGGTTCTTCGGTGAGCGAAACGCGTATGGTGTCGCCAATACCATCTTCCAGAAGGGTGCCAATACCTGCAGCGCTTTTAATTCTTCCGTCGTCGCCATCTCCAGCCTCCGTAACACCCAGGTGGAGTGGGTAGGGTTTCAAATGCTCTTCCTGCAAACGCTGTGTAAGCAATCTGTAGGCTTGAACCATGACGACTGGATTGCTGGACTTCATTGAAAGGACAATGTTGTAGAACCTTTCATCTTCGGCAATGCGGAGGAATTCCAGTGCCGATTCAACCATACCGGCTGGACTATCGCCATAACGGTTCACAATTCTATCGCTGAGAGATCCGTGATTTGTACCGATACGCATTGCTGTTCCATATTCCTTACAGATGCGAACAAGAGGTACAAACCTGGTTCTGATTCGATCTAATTCCGCAGCATACGATGCATCATCATATTCAACGACAGCGAACTGTTTTTTATCGGCGAAATTCCCCGGATTTATTCTGACTTTTTCTACAATACGCGCAGCAATTTCAGCGGCATTTGGCGTGAAATGTATGTCGGCTACAAGAGGCGTATGGTAGCCCCTTTCATGAAGTCCATCACGGATATTCTGAAGATTTTTTGCTTCTCTAATGGAAGGAGCCGTAATACGCACTAGCTCGCATCCAGCGTTAATCATCCGAATCGACTGTTCGATTGTTGCCAACGTGTCCATCGTGTTAGTCGTCGTCATTGACTGTACACGAATAGGGAACTTCGAACCCACCGACAGTTCGCCGATGTTCACATCAATTGTGGGTCGTCGGTTGTCGATGGTGGTTATAGAAGTCATATCTGACGGCTGACTTCGAAGAGAATCCTCTTCTCCTTTTCAGTTAGACTGTGATAACCTGCCTGCGAAATTTTGTCGAGGATTGCATCGATTTGTTCTTGTGTTATGCGTTCGCCATCAATGATAAATCTTGTTAGCGTTCCTGCAGGCTCTGGAGCTTCGGGCTGGGAATGTGTCTGTGTTCGGCGCGAAGCGAGCGGCTCGGTTGGAAGGTCGCGGAACTCAGCTTCGACGTATTGTGGCCGACGTCGGCTCCGTGCAGAGCCTTTCCGCTCTATCACACGAAACAGAGGTTCTCCAAACTTCAACATCAGGAAACCACCCAATGCTCCACCGAGGTGGGCAAAGTGTGCAACACCATCGCCGGAACTGGTAACACCAAGCACAAGGTCGAGAGCTGCATACATCAGAACGAAGATTCGTGCAGGTATTGGGAAAAAGATTGGGAACATCATCACTGGTCTATCGGGAAAGATGAGTCCAAATGCGAGCAGCACACCCATGATTGAACCAGACGCTCCCACAGTTGGAGCTGCGGCCCCACTGAGCATTGGTGTAATGATGATATGGACAATAGCAGCCGAGACTCCAGCAAGAGTATAATAGGTGGCAAATCTTCGTGTGCCCCAAATATTTTCGAGCTCCATGCCAAACATCCAGAGGGCAAGCATGTTAAAGAAAATGTGCCCAAATCCTCCGTGCAGATATTGGTAGGTGATCACCTGCCACGGCATAAATCCTCCGTCAAGCGGCCACAAAGCAAACATGCTTATCAATGTGTCGCTTAATGATACGCCTTGATAGGTAAGCCCTACCGAGAACATACTCGTTAGAAGGAAGATCCCAACATTGCCGAAGAGAAGAAATTTTATAAAAGGCGGGAAGACGCTAAAACCGCGTCCTCCTGGAAAAGCAGGTGACATGAGTTATTTGTTTAATGCTGCAACACCGGGCAGCGTTTTACCTTCGAGGTATTCAAGAGAGGCACCACCTCCTGTTGAAACGTGTGTGACGGACGTAGATAGACCGAATTGCGATATGGCCGCTGCACTGTCTCCTCCACCGATGATTGTAATTGCTCCCTTTCTTGTTGATTCGGCCATTGCGCTGGCAATTGCTCTTGTTCCATGCGAAAAATTAGGCATTTCAAATACACCCATCGGACCGTTCCATACAACGGTACCTGCATTAGCGATCATCGATGAATATGTTTCAACCGTTGAGGGACCAATATCCATGCCCATCCAGTTCTGTGGAATGTGATCAACGTCAACGATTTGTGTTTGGGCATCATTGGAAAAAGCATCAGCCACAACTGCATCGGCAGGTACAGCAAGATTAACACCCAGAGCACGTGCGCTGTCGAGCAGGGTCTTCGCAGTATCGATTCGATCTTCTTCAACTAACGACGTTCCGATCTCCTTTCCCATGGCTTTCAGGAATGTATACATCATCCCTCCGCCGATGAGAATTGCATCACACTTCCCAAGAAGTGAAGAGATGACTTCGATCTTACCGCTGATCTTTGATCCTCCCAGGACGCTGATAAATGGACGCTGTGGCTTTTCGAGAGCGCTTCCGAGATACTGCAATTCCTTTAGCATCAACAGTCCGGCGCAAACGGTGTCGAACAATGCAGCCACACCGCTAGTGCTCGAATGTGCTCTATGAGCTGTTCCAAAGGCATCGTTGCAATACACATCGCCCAGCATGCGCAGCTGTTTACAAAAGGCCGAGTCGTTACCTTCTTCCCCGGCATGAAACCGGAGGTTTTCCAACAGTATGATTTGGTTTGGCGCTGCAGACCGGACGAGATCTTCAACTTCTTTACCAATACAATCTGGCGCAAACAGCACTTCTTTGTGCGTTAGGTCTGCAAGGCGCTCAGCAACCGGATTCAGAGAATATTTTTCGTTGCGCTTCCCATTGGGCCGTCCCAGGTGCGACATGAGGACGGGTATGCCACCGCGTGAAACAATAGATTCAATTGTCGGAAGCGATTCACTGATCCGTGTGTCATCGGTGATGCGACGCTCGTCATCCTGAGGAACATTAAAATCAACTCTGGTCAATATTTTTTTGCCCCTTACATCAACGTCAGTAATTGACCTGATCACCGAGCCACCCTCATCAGTAAGTCAACGATGCGGTTTGAATAACCCCATTCGTTATCGTACCAGCCAACAACCTTAACAGTATTTCCATTAACCATGGTTAGGCTTGAATCAAAGATGCATGAGTGGGAATTGCCAATGATGTCGCTGGAAACCAACTGATCCTCCGAATACTCAAGGATTCCGAGCATCGAAGTAATTGCTGCCTCGTGAAATGCTGCATTTACATCATCTTTTGACGGCGACTTGGTTAATACAACCGTCAGGTCGGTAACAGAGCCATCTGATACCGGAACACGAAATGCTAAACCATCAAGACGTCCTTTCACTTCGGGGATGACTTCGCTCACTGCCTTAGCTGCCCCTGTTGTGGTTGGAATAATATTCATGGCAGCTGCCCTTGACCGGCGCAGATCTTTATGAGGAAGGTCGAGAATGTTTTGGTCGTTAGTATATGCGTGAACAGTTGTCATGAATCCACGCTCGATGCCAAAAGCATCATGCAGCACCTTAACCATGGGCGCAAGGCAGTTTGTAGTGCACGATGCATTAGAGAGCGTCTTTTCCTTGCCTGTAAGCAGGTCTTCGTTAACACCAAGAACTACAGATGCATCGAGGGCATCCTTTGCTGGTGCCGTTAGGATTACTTTTTTTGCATGCTTAAGATGTTTTTCGCAGTCGGCCTTGGTAGTATACTTTCCGGTTGACTCAATAACGATATCAAGATCTGACCACGGCAGATTTTCAATTTGTTTTTCGGCCGTAATTGCAGTTTTATCGCCGTTAACAACAAGGTTGTTGCCATCGATGCTTACAACGCCGCTAAAGCGGTGGTGTGTAGAATCGAATTTGAGAAGATGGGCGAGTGTCTTAGCATCGGTAAGGTCATTAATCCCTACGATGTCTACATCTAGATTGTTGTCCTTGATGATTCGAAAAACAAGCCGACCGATTCGGCCAAAACCGTTGATACCAATGCGGATTGACATGAAATCCTCTGCACTTCCATAAAGAGTGAATAACAAGTTGTGTTGAATTCAGATAGCAAAAATACCAATACACAACCGACGCAGAGGCATATCTATTTTCTTTGGTAAGGTCTCATTTTGAGAAACATCTTCAGTTGAGAGCGCCACTGTTTTTGAGTTACAACAGGTTAAGGGTCTATTGATGAATCTTTCCCGGCAAGTTACCCGGCAGCATATGCCTCCCGGCAAGTTACCCGGCAGCATATGTCTCCCGGCAAGTTACCCGGCAGCATATGTCTCCCGGCAAGTTACCCGGCAGCATATGTCTCCCGGCAAGATCAAGGTAATTGAGGCACCACTATTTTTTCCTGCGCTGTACGAATTCCGACCATGCAGCTCGCTGACCACCGGGCTTGCAATGTTTGATGATGGGAGTGGGACGGCCCTTGTTTATGGCATGGCAAATAGCTACGGCCAGGGCATCGGTGGCATCAAGAAAATCGGGCGACTCTGTGAGCTTGAGTATAGAGCTTACCATGTGGCTTACCTGAACTTTCGAGGCACTGCCCCTGCCCGTTACACTTCGTTTGATTTGCATCGGCGTGTATTCAGCAGGCAACAAGCCGCCTTCGGCACAGGCAAGCATAGCCACTCCACGCGCGTGGGCAAGCTGAACCAGCGATTTAACGTTCTTTGAGTGAAAAACCATTTCGAGTGCGCATTCGTCCGGCGCCGATCGCTGAATCACGGAGCCGAGACGCTCGTGGATTTCGCGCAGGCGCTCGGGGAAATGTGATTTGTAGCGCTTTACATGAACAACGCCAAACTCAACAAGGGTGATGATAGAACCCCTTACTTCGATGACTCCATATCCGCAGACAACTGAACCAGGGTCTATACCAAGGATACGCATGGGTTAATCCGCACCCTCGACTGCCTCGTCGTCGATCTCGGCATTATTGTAAACATTCTGAACATCATCGTTTTCGTCGAAAACATCAAGCATACTGATGAGTTTCGATGCAATGTCTTTATTGGTAATCTCAACGGTTGTGTTCGGCTCAAAAACCAAACGCTGCCCAATTATGCGAATGTCCCTTTGGCCGGATGTAAAAACATTGGCTTGAGCCAGAGACTTGGCAACTGTACCCAAATGATCGGGACTGCAGTGGACGACTGCTCCATCATCAATTTGTATAACATCTGCTGCCCCAACTTCTATCCCTATCTCGAGCAGTTCATCCTCCGTTGCGTTTGACTCCACGTGAATTTCACCGGAACGAGTAAAATTCCAGCCGACGGAATTTGTCTCGCCGAGGTTGCCGCCATATTTCGAAAACGTTGCCCGTACTTCCTGCACTGTTCGATTGCGGTTCTCCGTTGTGCACTCTACCATTATGGCAACACCTCCCGGACCATATCCTTCCAGAAGAATGTCCTCGTACGTTGCACCTTCAATCTCTCCGGTACCGCGCTGAATGGCTCGCTTGATATTGTCCATCGGCATCGAAACTGCTCGTGCATTGTCGATAGCCATACGCAGACGTGCATTCGCGTCGGGATCGGATCCGCCTAATCGGGCGGCTACGATGATCTCCTTCGAAGCCTTTGTGAAAAGCTTACCTCGTTTTGCATCGACAGCCGCTTTCCGATGTTTAATATTAGCCCATTTTGAATGTCCGGACATACTGCAAAAGTAACACCCCCTGACCGTTACGGCAGGGGGTGTTACTTTTAATAAAATTGTTTAGAATCTACGCTTGTAGACCGAATAGGTTACTTGACGACTGCCGCAGAGAATGTCTCGGTACCATCGGTAACAGTAATCATGTATGCGCCACCCGACAATGCCGACGTTGAAAGCGAAACGTTTGTCAAAGTTGCATCAAAACGTTCGGTTGCAACAGTATTTCCAAGCATGTCTGTTAACCGAAGTGTCCATGCTCCTGAAAACGGATGTGTAATTTCTACGTTCAGTTTGTCATACATCGGGTTAGGTCCATAGCGGAACGCACCTGCCAGAAGGCGCTCTTCGTTAACCGACGTTGGAAAATGTACAGCCGGATTTTCAATCATCACAATGCGGCCATGTCGGGATTCGCCGAGTGTTATCAATGCCATTACAATCCGACCATCGTCGGTTACTTTGATATCTCGGATGCGCTCGATTTCGTCATTGTGTGAGAATACAATAAGGTGGTTTTCATCAGTCACCATTACATCATCACTTGGCCGCGTGGGATCTATGTTTATAACGGAGCCGTCATCATTAAGGTCGGCGACTACCATTCCATCCCATCCGATGGTACCTACTAAGAGAGAATTTTTCCAGTCAGGGATGGCATCAGATCCATAGAATGCCACAGATGAAGGAGTGTGTTTAAACGTTGCCTCCGGACACTGCGTATTACGAACCTCGCCCTTGCAGTATCCTGCAGTCTTATGCCATCCGTAATCGGAACCAGGGACAATGCGATTAATCTCATCGAAGGAATATGCGCCCGGTTCCACCGAGTACATGGTACCAGCGAGTGTAGCATGTTCGACGCCTATCTGCGCCATGCCTGCTGTCTGTCTTTGCCCATATACGTATACGTAACTGCTAGGGCTTTGCGGCTGCTCGGCATTGTAAAAAGGATTACTTTCTGGTGCAGAGCCATCGCGATTCATCCTGATAAGCTTCCCTGTAAGCTTGGCGGGTGTTGTTGGATCGGAATTGTCGAACGAACCAACGCTAACTAATAGCGTGCCATCGGCCAGCATGAGCATCGAATGCCCATTGCGGCGCGGTACGTTGTCAATCGTCATTAACGTTTCCGGATTGCCAAGCTTAATTCCGTCAAAGGCACTTTTTGTGATAACGAGCTTGTTGTTCAGTGTGGTGTGCGAGAGGTAGACATACGGTGCACCCGTTGTGAATTCCGGGTCGATTGCAATTCCAAACAAGCCTGCTCGAAGTTGCTGATTCTTGGGATCGCGCGGTAATGAAATAAAACCTACCGAAGAAGATACTCCCGTTGGACTGACGCGCCAGATTGTACCTGTCTCACGGTCGGTTGCCCAAATGAAGCCGTCGGCGTCGATTGCAAGAGCATGAGGGTCAATAAATGACGCACTAATCTCTCGAATTTCTAAAGATGTACCGCTCGATAACTCAAGCCGCTGCTGCGCCCTCACAACAGCAACGATTGAAATACAAGCGATCAGTAGAGCTAGAACAGATCGCATAATTGCCTCTCACGAGGAAATGTGAAAAGTAAGGCTGGCAAGTTACGGAAAATCAGATACCATGCAAGTGTTATTATTTGTTCAGGATAGGTCGGCTTCGGTTACGGTTGATGTGAATTGAATGAATCGGCCGTAGGAAGGTGAGAGTGCCAGGATGTTTCCCCGGCCGATCAGTATAAACTGATGCCGAGCCCTGGTTGCCGCAACATTGAGCTTCCTGTCGATCACCTTTCCATCGATGGTGTACTCTGACCGTATTGATTCAAATTCCTCTGCAGTGGCAACGGCAGTGCCGTAGAGAATTACGTCACGCTGGCTGCCCTGAAACCGTTCAACTGTGTCTACGGTGATCTGACTTTGTAAATCTTTGCGGAGTAAAGAAGTTACAAGTGTGTTCTGAGACCTGAATGGAGTAATTATTCCAATCGAGAACTCACCTGCGGCAGCGGCCAGATCGGCGATTTCCGCAGCAAGGGCAGCCAATTCCTCGGCTTCTGTAAGGCATTGTTTGTTAGGGGGCTCGGTAACATCAATGAACATCGAGCGCCTCGGTATAACTGAATGCCATGGAGTTGCTGTGAGCGCCTGCTGCCAGGGATGAATGGTCTGCAGCTGATTATCGTAGCACTCGGCTGATGGGAACTTCATCACGTCGGCATGCATACGTCCCTGCGATGACAAGGCTGAGAAAGCCCCCTTCCATCCATTGTTTTTATAGAGCTGTACCATGCGCTCGAAGTAGGATTGGCCGAGGTTCGAGACGCCAAGGCTGTTCAGCAGGGGAGTGCCGACGCTAAGTGTTGATGCAGACTGCGAAACAACAGCTGGAAGTTGACACTGATCTCCGATAAGTATAGAACGTCTGACCTGGGAAAGAAGACCAACGATGTGGGTGTCGAGTACTTGCGATGCTTCGTCGACGATGAGCGTTGAAAAGCTACCGAACATCATGATTTCGGGTGAACTGTGGACGCTATGAATTGTGGACACAATGCACCTACACTTTGTTATGCGATCTGCTAACTGTGATGCTGACATGGTGTGGGCTAGGAACGGAATCCCGTGTTCGTGAAGGCTGGATGCAAG
>JAGVJW010000298.1 GCA_020050895.1 bacterium
ATGAAATGGAGGGACCTAAAGGTGACTTTGGATCACAGTTGCAAGGTCCGATAGTACGATTTGTGGAAGATCCGCTAGCTCCTGGCAAATATATTGACATGCGTCATATGCTGATCGTTGGTTTTAAATATGGAACCATGGTTGGATTCGCCATTGAGGTATTCCAACTAGTCAAATTTCCCAAAAGTGCAATGGATCCACAAGATTTTTACTCTAACAGCTTGGGTGCACAATTCAATAACGTGTTTGGATTACAGGTTAAGACTGCCAAAGATGCTACCGTATTATTAGATCTCTTCTTGAGATCAGAATTTTTTCGAACAAAATCAGCGGTTGTAAAGTGAAATTGTCAGTAGATAAAAAATGGATTATTGTAACATGTATTGGAGTACTGCTAGCTCTAGGATCGGTTATCGCGTGGCATTTCATTAATCGTGATCTTAAGGCATCTATCACCAGACGTTCGATTGTGAGCATAGAAGTCGGAATGTCGTTGTGCGAAGCAGACTCAATACTCGGGGGATATGATAGTAGGAGCATTCATTCAATTTCCATTGACTCTGATACAATCTTTTCGATTAACTACTATGCGGGATTTGCGGCCCCAGATTTTTACCGCTTGCTGGTTAGGCGTGATACAGTTGTCGGAATTGTGATTCCAGAGGAATTGAGTCAATAAGAAATCAATACTGTTCAATGCCGGAATATACAATGAAGAACCATTTTTCATTGACTGAACGGTTTGCTGTTATCATCTACAGCCTGTATGTCAGTTGGTTTTCGATAGCAGTTCTATCGTGGACTGCATTTCGAAAACAACTCATCTCAGAGCAATTTGCAGGACTAGATGCCATGCTGTATTTACTTGCACTACTTTGCACGCCATACCTAGTTTTTCGCAGCATTCGAGTTTTGACATCATCAGGTAGACGTGGCAGCAGATCTTCTACGCCCATGTCGGGACAGAAGATAGGCTTATCAAATCAGATTTTCGCTTATTTGATCTTGGTGATGGGTTTTCTTTTACTGATCCCGCCATTCTTGGCCTTTGTTGTTTAGGGATGTTGAAAAGGTTCAGTTGATCTTCCACAATTCAGTTGTCAGTGTGGAGACTCCAGTGAAACGTATCCGCTCCTGCAAGTCCATCTGCTACTAAACAAATTGATGAAACACCATCGCCACATCATACACAAGTAACGCGATGACAAAGAAGGGGCGGGGTGAGTTGCAAGACAGATCCAGCAAACAGTGAGCAATTATTTTCCGCATAGACTTCATTTGAAACTCTGTCCTTTCCACCGGACAGTTCGCTTAAGCGCAATAAATGGTATCGCAAGCTCAGTGAGCCATAGGATGCCCATGGATGGAACGATGTACGGAAGTAGGGAGTATCGCCTGATTGTTATTGCAGTGTTCCCAATGAGGGCACTATCACCGAGTAAGCGGAGTGACACAAGAGCGGTAAACCAAGACAACTCGTCGAAAGCAACGCTGAGGATGATGCCCAGCCAGAGGGCAAGACTGGAGAGTACAAAAACCATACCGCGGAGCTTGAGGGCGCGTCCGCCTCGAATCCAACGGTGACGTTGTTTGATGTATTCTGATATCGTATAGCACGGTAGCGTTTCGACCTTGGTGTCGGGACCAACGGCATATCGAACCCGATGTCCTGCATCGTGAATGGCAAGCTGTAATGCCATGTCCTCGGTAACACTGAAGGGAATGTTTTTGTAGCCCCCTAACTCATCGAACACCGATTTGCGAACGGCCATATTGTTGCCGAAGCATCCGAGCGGAATGTTGTTTCCCAGTCCACCTGCAGCCATGGTCTGTGTGTAGGTCCACTCGACATCCTGAATTTTTTCGAGGAACGTATGAGATGTGACTGACGTAAGGGCACATACAGAACCAACGTTGGGATCGGAAAACTGCGCGACGATTCCATGTACCCAACTTCGGTGGACAATACAATCGGCATCGGTTAACAAAACTATTTCCGATCTGGCCGATGATATTCCTTGCTGTAGAGCACCTGACTTTCCTCTGAGATTATGATCTTCATCGGCATCGGTTCTGTGAATGATGCGCAGTTCATTGGTGCGGGCTGATAATTTATTGAGAAGTTCGCCTGTGCGATCGGTGCTTCTATCGTCGACCACAATGATCTCTAACATTTCATGAGGATAGTCGACCTGCAACAACGAGTTCACACAACGTTCAATGTTCTTCTCCTCATTGCGGGCTGGAACCACGATTGTGACTGAAGGTTCGAATGGAGCGTGAGTCGATCGCAACCGTTCACGAACGAATCCAATGAAAAAGAAAATTACCCTGCCTGCATAAATGAAAGTGAGGAAGGGGAGGAGTAACGTCATGCTGTGTGTAATTATAATGCAGCAAAATTAGAGTGTTTGCGCATCTTCGCATCCTATGATGAAATCGACTGCCCGTAAAGGGACCAATCTACTTCACGATCCAATCGATAGGTCACTGAGACTCTTTGCCATTCCTATGGCATTTAGTTTTTTGGTGAACATGTTTTATTCGCTCATCGATCGCTATTACGTTTCCCGTTTGGGTGATGCTGCCATCGCTTCGATAGGTGCGAGCGACCAGGTTACGTTCTTCGTTTTCACTCTGGCAAGTGGATTTGCAGTGGGAACTGGGATCATCGTTTCTCGTCGGTTCGGCGAAGGTGACATGGCAGAAGCCGATAGGATATCGACGCAGGCAATTGTTGGGATGGTATTGTTGGCTGGAACAATTACGGCAATCCTGTATTCGGTAATGCA
Organism: bacterium; assembly: GCA_020050895.1. Taxonomy (GTDB): domain Bacteria; phylum Bacteroidota; class Ignavibacteria; order Kapaibacteriales; family Kapaibacteriaceae; genus OLB6. The sequence goes on from JAGVJW010000298.1 coordinate 2,793, forward strand.
GTTCATTCCAGCAATCATGAGAATGAGCCCGGACGTCGCCGCCATGTCGATGAGCTACATGAGCACGTTGTACATCGGCTTTACAGCAAACCTCCTCAACTTTCAGATGTTCAGTATTGTGAGGTCGACAGGCAATCCTGTCTTCCCGATGGTTGTGTTAATATTTACTACTGTCCTCAACGCAGTACTTGCCCCCTTCCTGATTTTTGGTATCGGTCCGTTTCCGCAAATGGATATTGCAGGCGCCGGTCTGGCAACCGCACTCTCGCAGATAACAGGATGCGTTGTTGCTCTATGGGCCATTACCACGGGGAGGACAAGTGTTCATTTGCGCTTCGATAATTTTCTGCTCGAGCCGCGAATGTTTCTTCGAATTGCACGGCTGGGTTTGCCGGCATCACTACAGATGCTGTCCGTAAGCGTTAACCGCGCATTGATTTTTGTTTTGGTAGGGGGCTTTGGAACGTCGGTAATTGCGGCATATACGCTTGGGTTGAACGTCGACATGGTTGTGTTCATGAGTGTATTTGCTGTTGGAGTTGCTGTTGAGGTTGCAACCGGACAGAATCTTGGCGCTGGAAATCACGATAGGGTTCGGGCGTATCACATTTCGTCTATAAAGCAAACGGGAATTCTCATGACGGTACTTGCCGTTGTTGTGTGGGTGTTTGGAGAATCGTTTGTCAGATTGTATACCGTCAACCCTCCAACTGTTCAGGAAGCCACGGCATACCTGCACATTACAATTTTCGGTTATGTTTTTTTTGCAATTGGGTTAGTTACCGTCCGAGCCATGAGCGGTGCAGGCGCAGCATTCATTTCCATGACAGTAACTGCCGGCTGTTTATTATTTGTCCAATTGCCGCTTGCATATTTAATGTCGAGTCAGCTATTGCTAGGTCCCAAGGGTGTCTGGTATGGCATCATCATCGGATACGCAACATTCGCAGTGGTAGCGGTACTGGTTCATCGAAGCGGTGTCTGGAAAAAATCTACAGTGTGACGACGAGATAATTAAACTACCTGATACATCGGGACACTAACACCGGTTGTACAGCACCAGTTCCCCATGCATGTGATGAACCTTCATCTGGATACCGATTCACAAATACTCGAGGCTTACAAAACCGGAGAGCGTGAAAAGGCGGCAACAGCGTTTGTCCGCAAGCACCAACGGTTTGTGTATTCGGTTGCGATGAGGCATCTGAATAATGTGGAGGATGCGCGAGACGCAGCACAGGAGACCTTCATCCGAGCATTGGCAAGGCTTGATTCATTTCGTGGAGATAGCGCTTTACAGACGTGGCTTTACCGAATTACCGTCAACGTTAGCCTGTCCATGCTCCGACGCAAACGATTTACCTCGTTCTTTGGACTCGGCGAAGCGGAAGGTGAACAGGACGTTGCGTCCGATGCTCAAGCATCACCCGACCAGCATGCAAGGACAAGCGAATTCGAACGTTTCTTTACAACAGTCCTTAACAAAATTCCAAGAAAGCAGCGCGAAACGTTTTGTATGCGGTATTACGACGAACTGTCGTACGATGAAATCTCGGAAATGGTGGGAACGAGTGTTGGCGCGTTAAAGGCCAACTATCACTGGGCTGTGAAAAAGATTGCAGCACATTTGCGCGCGAGTGAGTTTTACGAACAATGGCACGATCATGAAAACAAACAATGACTTCGAAGATGATGGCAATGAGCTGAAATCCTTTGAGAGGATCATAGGAAAAAACAATCACGATGAATGGGTTGATGCTCACACAAGGAATCTTAGCGTCGACGTAGTTAATGCTCTCAACCGCGAGAGAAGACACTATCGTGGCTATCTAAGATTTACTCTTCCTGCTGCATTATCCTTGGCACTGCTGATTATTGTGATTCTTAAACTATCATTTAATTCGGGTAGTCTGGATACAGGATCTGATTTTGCATACAGCTTTGTTTCTGAATCTGAAGTGAGCACAGCCTTGTTGGCAGAAATATCGGAAGACGAAGCGGTTGACATGATAACAGTTGATCAAAAACTTAATCCGATCATCCTTACCGATAAAGACATTGATAACTTATTAAAGGATCTTTGAAATGAAAACGATCTCAATGATAACTTTGCTACTGTGCCTTGCATCACCCTTGGCAGCACAAAAGTGGATGGACGATGGTGAATCATATCAGGACAGAATGCGTGAAAAAGTCGAAGACTTACGTAAAATGAAATTGCTGGAAGTTCTTGATCTGAAAGACGATCAGGTCGAAAAATTTTTTGCTGCCTATAACAAGCACACAAAGCGAATCCTGGATCTCAGAGAAAAGGTTCAAGAAGATGCCAGGGAGCTTCAAAGCATGATAAAAAAGGGAGCCCCTGATGCTGATATGGTGTCAGCAACAACG
>JAGVJW010000101.1 GCA_020050895.1 bacterium
GAGTAGAAAACGCATCGACAGAGATCCCGCTTGGAACACCCGATACATTGCTTACTCTATTGCCCTTCCAGTTTTCTGAGGATAGAGACAATGTGTAAGCAGCCTGAGCACGAATTGCAACAAACGGAGTAAGCCCGTACTCGATATTCAATCTAGGCATCAGGTAGAACGAAGTCCTTGTCAGCTCAGAGAACATGTCAGGTGGGGTTTGGATCATATAATCATTCCACGTACGGCTAGGGATGGCCTGGAATGTCGAAATTGTTTGTGTTCCCCATCCAAAACCAACTCCGGGAAGAATTGCAAATGACTTGAAGGGCACAATGGCGTAATCGGCATGAAATGAGGTCGAGTTCAGTCGGTAATTGAGTGTTTTTGAAAGTGCCGTATCACCCGATCCAAAAGTTTTCTGAGTCTCATTTGAGCCATTTACCCAACTAAAACCCACACGTACATTGGGTACAAAACCAATTGCTGTAAAGATTTCGGCCCCCCACTGTAAAAGTGGTCCATCAATGGGATCTAAACTCAGATCGTTTGTCCGTGTATTCAAATCTGTCCACGACTGAAAGCCGATTGTAAGCACCGGACCAACGCCGATTGCAAAATATGGTACAGGTTCGTCGGTAATCGGAGCTTCTTCGAAATCCAAATCATCGAGGCGGTCATCTTGTGCGAATCCCGGTGCAGCGATACACACTAAAAACAACGCCGCAACAATGGATCTAATCATGTATTTACTCCTTGAAGACATCAAAGCGCAAAGATACGACGTGCATTTCAGGTTGGGGGCTGGCAGCGCTGAGTTTGTAGTTTGCAATGATGAGAATTGCAGCAATTATCCTTGCAGGTGGTTTAGGTTCCCGGCTGTGGCCCCGAAGTACGGAAAGAACGCCCAAACAATTCGTTCACGTATTAGGTGATGGGACGCTCATACAAAACACGGTTATGCGCCTGATGCCATTTGTCTCAACGGAAGATGTTTACCTTGTTACTCCCAGGGACATGGTGCATCATGTTTCCGAACAGCTGCCGGTTCTGAAAGCAGCAAACATATTTGTTGAGCCGTTTGGAAGAAATACCGGACCCAGCATCGCACTTTCTGCCACTCTCCTCAGAGAACGAATCGGCGATGATGGGGTTATGATAGTCCTGCCTGCTGACCATATCATATCCAGTGTTAGAGAATTCCAAAACACGCTCGAATTGGCTACGTCGGTGGCTGGGTCTACCAACAATATTGTTACCATTGGAGTTGCACCTACGCGTGCCGATACAGGTTATGGCTACATACAGGTAGGTGAGGAGTTTGTGAGCGAAGGGGGCTCGTATCCGGGTGTAGTTCACAGAGTGAGAACCTTTGCTGAAAAACCTGATATAGCAACAGCTCAGCGTTTTATCGATGCAGGTGATTTTGTATGGAATTCAGGCATTTTCGTTGGTAAGGTTGGCACCATTCTCAGTGCAATCGAAAGACATCTTCCAGATCATGCACCATTGTTTTCGTTACTTACAAAGCACATTGGAACAGATTTGTACTCGGATTTTCTGGAGAATGTATTCAAGCAAATCAGATCAGTTTCATTTGATATTGGTGTGATGGAAAAGGCTCGAAACGTTTGCGTGGTTGATGGTACCTTTGGTTGGAGTGATGTTGGTACATGGGATGAACTGTACCGTTTGTCCATGAAGGACGGAAGGAACAACGTCATCGAAGGAAATGTTGTTACTCTTAATTCAAACTCATGTCTCGTCTACGGAACTAGTGCGAGAGTGATTGGCGTTGTTGGCGTCGACAATCTCGTGGTTGTTGAAACAGATTCGGCTGTTATGATATGCAGGCGTGGACAAACTGAGCAGGTTAAGGACCTCGTCGATTTACTTCGCAGAAGACATATTGGCAACCGCAGTTAATCACAATCCGCTAATGATGGTACGCCTCGTAATATCAGCGATAATGATAGCCATTATCGCAACTTCTGCGTGGAGCCAGGCCGACGATACTACATTGATTTACGAACAGACAGTGATTTCCCGAAGAGCTGATAGTCTGAAATCCGAATGGTCTCGCCTGTGGAGGATGAGTGATAGTTTACGTATCGAAGCGATGTTATTCCGCATGAAATCGGACAGCGTACGGCGCTCTGTTCCGGCAGACCAATACGAAATCGAAGATTCAATGGCTGTCTTGCTGAATGCCCGAGCTGCAGCTGCGAGAATAAAAAGCGGGAAGGTGGGCGATGGTCAAACCCTCAGTGATTCGGTAACCTTTTATATAATGTCTGTTGAGGGCGACTCAGGCATTGCGTCGTTCTACGCCGATGAATTTCACGGTAGGCGTACATCAAGCGGAGAGTTGTACAACATGAACGATCTCACGTGCGCACACCGATGGCTGCCATTTGGGGCGATGCTAAAAGTTGTTAACGTATCGAATGGCAATGAAGTAACTGTTAGAGTAAATGACAGAGGACCATTTAAACACGGAAGAGTAATTGATCTTTCAAAGAAGGCCGCTCAGGAACTTGGCTTCGTTTCCAAGGGAACGGCATTCGTCCGCATATACGTTGTAAGATGAAGGCCACTTACACGAAAGGTGTCTTTGTGATCATAGCGGGAAACCACGATCCACGGGCGCTAATTTCAATAATTGTGCCAGGAGCCGAATGCTCGGCGCCAACATAACCAAGTCCAATTCCCGTTCCCAGACCGGGACAAATATTCCCGCTCGTTACCGCACCAACATGATGTCCGCTGGCTATGATTTCGTAGCCATGACGTGGTATAAGTTTTTCTGTTCGCATTACAAAACCAACCAGAAGTCTTTTAGGTCCTTCGGCCTTTACCTGCTCAATAACAGACTTCCCATTGAAATCACCCTTTGAAAGTTTGGTAATCCATCCCAAGCCGGCTTCGATGGGATTGGTGCTTTCGTTGATGTCGTTGCCGTATAAGCAATAGCCTTTTTCCAGACGTAATGTGTCGCGTGCACCAAGACCGATCCAACTAATACCGTGCTTGCCCCCTTCAGACCAAAGAGCATCAACAACTCGCGAAGCAATATTATAATCTCCACGGAAGTACAATTCGAATCCAATTTCTCCAGTATAGCCGGTTCGGGAGATAATCATGGGAACGCCTGCAAGACTTCCTTGTAAAAATGTATAGTAAGCGAGATTTTCGACATGGTTATTCGTCAGTGCGCGGATTATTTCAAGACTTTTCGGTCCTTGCACAGCCAGCAGGTTTACTTCATCGCTGACGTTCTTTACCTCGACATTATGGAACTGCAGAGCATTCTCCGATACCCATTCAAAATCTTTAGTAACATTAGCTCCATTAACGACAAGCATGAATTCGTCGTCCATCAACTTGTATACAATGAGGTCATCAATAATATTCCCGGACGGGCGGCACATAGCTGAGTATTGAGCCTTTCCGGGTGTAAGTTTGGAGGCGTCGTTAGTTGTGAGTTTCTGAACAAGGTCTAGACTCTGACGTCCAGATATTTCGAATTCACCCATGTGCGACACATCAAAAACGCCCGCCTTATTCCTAACTATCCTATGTTCCTCCAGAATCCCAGTAGGATACTGAATTGGCATTTCAAAACCTGCGAATGGAACCATCTTGGCCCCTGCTGCTACATGGTAGGGATGAAAGACGGTGGTTTTCATCGCGTGCCTTTTCGTAAAATGGAGCACAAATATACCCGTAGCAAATTCAGAGGCACGTCAGGAGGCTCAAATGATACCTTTTTTATGGAGTATTGGCGGAGGCATTGCTGGAATGCTACTGCTTGTACTAGCTTCGATTCTTGGGCTATATTATACGTATCCGTCCATCGGAACAACATCACTTTGGCTCTTTTTCGGCCCTGTTGTGGTAGTTGGTGCCATGGTGCATCAGCGTAGGGTTTTGGACCGGTATCGGTACATCGATGCACTTAGAACGGGTGTAATAACGACGTTGATGACTACGGCCAGCCTCCTCGTCGTCTGGCTTATTTACATTTTA
>JAGVJW010000227.1 GCA_020050895.1 bacterium
CACCGCGGCTTTTTAACTGTGTTCGAGACGACATGCATTTCTGAATATTCGAAGCAAGTTCTTCGGAAAATCTCACGAACGAGCGCTGAGCCATTGTGGCTAAAATTAAATTATCCTCATTGAGTGAAGCATACCGATTTATTGATTTTTCAAATTGTATCGAGGCATTCTCCCGTGCCGCTACGGAAGCTGCATCAGAATTTCTCCCAGGTCTCAAAATATATGTTTCGGCTCCTCGTGCCGGATGCGGCTTTGAAGGCATACTATTGCAATGAATACTGATGAAGAGCTTTCCCTTTGATTCGTTTGCGATCTGCGTGCGCTTATAGAGCTCTACAAATGTGTCGGTCTCCCTCGTCATCACCACTTTTGTACCTGGGTATTTTTCTTGAATCAGTGTTCGTAGTCGTTTTGCAATTGCCAGCGTAATGTTCTTTTCATACACGCCGTTAACTCCTTCGGCTCCTGCGTCTATTCCACCGTGACCTGCGTCGATGACGATCACATCAAGCTTCCAGTGCGCGTTAGCAGCCTGATACGCCTGATCCGGCTGTTTAATACCGCCACCAACCGATGCAATCGTTACTATAATTTCTTGCTGTCCGTTGCGAACAGCGCTAACCTCTCCCTGATGAGACGATGCCGTAATTCGCAGCACGGTGTACGTCCGGATCTGTTCCACGTTTAGCGTAACATTCTCGGTCGAACACGACGAATCGATCAGCCCTTTGCTGAACGTCGACGATGGGAATCGAACGATGACCGTCGACCCCTTTCGCTCCGGCTTCTGGAAAGCATCTATTGCTGAAGAAGACTTAATGGTTATTACAATGCGCTGATCGGTTACATCACAGGAGACGTTCTGAAGTTCTGCCGCAGGAACACTCCGATAGCACACAATGATGAGTATTGCAACCAGAGCTCTAACCAAGCCAGCCTCGTTTACGGAAGAGAAAGAGCATGGAAATAGTAACAATAAGTATTACCGTTAATACCACTGGGTAGCCATAGGGCCACGCAAGCTCCGGCATGAAATGAAAATTCATTCCATACAGGCTGGTGATGAACGTAATTGGCAGAAATATTGTGCTAATAACTGTGAGCATGCGCATTACCTGGCTAAGGCGCGTTGATGCTTGCGAGAAATAGACGTCCATCAAGCCCATGATTGAATCTCTCAATGCGTCCGTATGGTCGAGCGCCATAATATGATGATCGTGAACTTCGCGATAGTAAATCGTCTCGCTATCATTCACCAGTTGATAATCTCCTCGCGCAAGCTGGTACACTATTTCGTCCTGGTGATTCAGCGACCTCCGCGTGCCATTCACTATCCGGCGCAACTCGAGTAACCTTGTCAGTACCAGCACACCGTCAGCGGTAAAAATTTTCTGCTCTAGCTCCTCCATCCTCGTGTCGATGCGATTAAGTATTGTTCTCACATTTCGAACCAGAGCATCGAGAATCATCGCCAGAATAAAATCAGGACCTCGCTCCAGCAAATGAGGGCTTGTCTGAATTAATCTCCGTATGATTTCAATTGTATCGACCCGTACCGGATGGTGCGTTACGATGACTCGTTCGGTGAGAATAACATTCAGTTGTCCAATAATAACCTGCTCAAGGAACTCACTGGCGCTAACACCAACGGTTGGCGTTGGCAAGATTGCGGCGTATACCATCACAAACAGGTAGTTTTCGTATTCTTCCACAGAAGGGTGATGCGGATCAAGCGTTCCCTCTACCTTCCGCGCTCGATGCATGTCGTCGATTACCAACGAGTGCACACTAAGCCATTGCTTTAACACCTGCGTCTCCTCAGCATCGGTTGGCTCTGGCATGTCGATCCACAACATAGCATCAACGGGAATCAACGCTGGCGGGGTAGTCAATACATCCGCTATCTCTTGCGATGTCAACGCACCGTTCTTGTATGAAGTAACTCTTATCATCAGAATTTACCTGCCGTACCTTTGTTGTTGCAAATTACCAATGATGAGGAAGCGAACCGATAATCCTGCGTGTATTGTTGACGTTACTATCGATAGTATCGGCTTCGAAGGCGTTGCAGTTGGACGTGTAGAAGGCATTGTGCATTTCGTGAAGGGGGCTTTGCCAGGTGAACATGTGAAGGCGAAGGTGGTACGCGAGAAAAAACGCTATATAGAATGCGACCTGGTAGAGGTTCTTTCACCTTCACCTCATCGCTTGCAAGCCCCCTGCCCTTACTTCGGTGATTGTGGCGGTTGCTCCTGGCAACATTTGGAGTATCAGCAACAGTCGTTATGGAAGCGACTTCACGTTGCAGACGCGTTCAAACGCATTGGCAATCTGGACAACGTGAAGATTGAAGACTGCATAGCCTGTGCACTGCCATATGGATATCGGAACAAAATGGAATTCTCCTTCGGGGCTTCGCGTTGGTTAACTGCCAGTGAAATTGCAACAGGTGAGGAATTTGATACATCGTTTGCTCTTGGTCTTCACGTTCCGGGCAGGTTCGATAAAGTTAAAGATATTGAGCAATGCCTATTGCAATCTGACGAAGCGAATTCGTTGCTGTTGAAGGTGATAGCATTGGCAGACCGATACCTGGTAACTGCACACAACCAGCGGTCCCATGAGGGATTTCTACGAAATCTCGTACTTCGCACGAGTAATACATCTAAAAGCCTGCTGGCAGTTCTTATCACAACAACGCCGGAGCTTGAGTCTGAAAAGGACTTCGTTACCGATTGGATGAACACTTCCGACGTTCTTCCCCAAGGCAGCACAATTGTTCATGCAGTGAACGATACAAGGTCACCCGTAGCATACGGCACTATCGCTGCCCAGCGCGGAGATGGGTTTATCACTGAGCAGGTACACGATGTTGAATACAGGATATCGCCATTTTCGTTCTTTCAGACAAATTCTGTTCAGCTACCATATCTCGTTACAGAGGCGTTACATGCTGCGTCCATTCAACCCTCCGATGTTGTTTGGGACCTGTATTGTGGCACCGGAACCCTTACACTTCCTGCGGCAAAGGCTTCAGCACATGCAATAGGTTTCGAGCTTGCAGAATCGTCTGTGACCGACGCAATCGTAAATCGTGAAATCAACAACATCGAGAATGCAGAATTCCACGTTATGGACCTTCATGCAAAACAAGCAATGGATCTGCTTATGGAATTGGGGAAACCCAACGTGGTGATCATTGATCCACCGCGAAGCGGCATGCATCCGCAAGTTGTGAACCACTTACTTACCATTCAGCCGGAACGGATAGCCTATGTAAGTTGTAATCCTTCTACGTTGGCTCGGGATTGTGCACTGCTTGGACAGAGCTACACAATTGAAAGTGTTGTACCAGTCGACATGTTCCCACAAACATTTCACATCGAAGCAATTGCAAAACTTGTTCTTCGATGAATATGAAAAGTTCTGTACCTAGGGTATTATTTGAACAGGAATAAATTGAACTGTTGTGCCTGTGGCAAACCGAACAAAATACACTGCAGTTGCTACGTTAGGGACTTCAATCAACCGCTCGTGTTTTCCAGCAGGAATAGAGTCCTCTGTGTATTGAGACCCAACAGGCCTGCCAAAGAGATCTACAATTCCGATAGACACTGAGCCGCCCTTGCGGAGTTCAAAGTGCATCTTAGCACCACCAGGACTGATGATGTTACCATTCTCGATATATAAGAAATTGTCCGAAATGGAAAGGGGCATGTAGTCCAAAACATCGATATTCATTCCCTTGCCAGCCTCACGAGCAGATTTCATCGTCCTTGTTAAATCCGCCAAGTCGCTGCCTGCACCGATAACGAATGCAACCTGTTGTGTTGCGTTCGGTTCCAAATCAAACGGTCCGCCACCGATCATCATTGAAACATCTGTGATCGACGAGTTTATGCGCGCGAGTCCGCCTGAGATCATCGTCCACTTTTCATCGTCTGTAAAACTGTCGTATATCCCCGGTGTGTACAAACTGCCTTGATTGTCGACAGCATAAAAGTTTAGCACCAGCGGCGATATCATACTGGCACCTATGAATGGAAGTGACGGTTTGTAAACATTTTGAACAACGCCAATTCCGTTCTGGTTGTCCCAGCCGGCTCCATTCTCTGCTCCGGCTGTACCCAGGTCCCAGTCCATGAAAATCGATACATGCAAATTCTTGATGGTAGACGATGTGTTGTTCGTAACGTCGTATACAACAAAGACAGCGTTTTTTAATGAATCCTCTGTTCGTTCATAAAGATTTTGAACTACATCAACCTGCACGGGATTTACTGCCATACTATCCGAAAATGAGCATACAAGACGTTCACCGCTTACAACGGAGTCAGTCCTCAATTCAACATTCCGCCAGGCGAAGTAGTCGTAGTTACGAAATGACGTAGTAACACCACGAGCAACGTCGGAAATTCTATCAGAACCGGTTCCGATAATTAAGGCTCCCTCGAACAGTAGACTCTCCTTTACATTGTCAATCTGAAATCCGTTGCCCTGCGTGTTCTCTGGGTAATCATTATACCCAATGTTCCCCACAGAATTAGATGTGACAGTAATGTTGTTTGCATGCATTGTCCGATACGATTGATTAACAGTGGCTGTAACCAGATCGCGTCCGACAATCGAGTCGCCATCAAAAATGGTCACTAACAGCGCCAGCGTGGCGTTCTGGTCAACGCTTGCTGGTAATTGCAAAGTAATGTCGGTATCAGCAAGTTTTGTCTCGCCAGTTATCATTGCACCCAATCCCGCAGATGTATTGCCAAGAATTGGTGTGAAGGTGGAAGGCGACGTAGATACATCTATGCGAGCATTAGTAAGATTCTTTAAAATATTCTGCACCGACAACCGAAGGATAAGTGAATCTCCGGGAAGGAATAAACTGTCGCCGTCTGTGTCGGTTACTTCGTAGCTGGCAACTTCGGCATATAGACTATTTCTAAACGTAATGGCATTCAGCGCATTCACACGGCCGGCACCAAGCCTGCCAACCCATTCAATGTTCTGCTCATCAATGTTATCGGAGTTTGCCTTTACAGTAGCACGAATTTCAGCAGGTGTGAGCGTTGTATCCATGATGTGTACCATTGCTGAAATTCCTGCTGCAACGGGCGACGACATTGACGTGCCATCCTGATAGTCATACTGGTTCAGTGGTACAGTAGAAAGGATCCTTGTGCCGGGAGCTGTAACATCAACGCTTGCATGAAAATTTGAGAAGAACGATTTAGCATCCACAGCGTCAGTAGCCGCTACAGACAATACCGACTTATAGGCGGCTGGATAAAATGCCTGATCGGAATTATCGTTACCCGCGGCTGCAACAATCAGAACACCAAGATCACTAACAGTATTTATTACGTCGAGATCTGCGAATGTCTGGGACGGACTGCCAAATGAAGTGTTGATAATGTTGGCACCGTTAGAAGCTGCGTACAGGATTGCATCTGCAGTGTTTTCTACCGACGTGGATGCCGGTGAATCTCGGCCAACCTTGCACGGCATCAACGTTACGTTTACGGAAGTGCCTGCAACTCCCTCTAAGTTGTCTACAATAGCCGCAACAATTCCCGCAACATGCGAACCATGCTTGTTACCGGGCAAGGGGCTGTTGTCTGGAGATGCTCCGTTAGAGCCCACAAAATCCCATCCGTACCAATCATCAATGTAACCATTGCCATCATCGTCGGTGTTGTTGTATCGCCTATCGTTACCGGAATCATCTCTACCGGTTTCACCCGGATTTCTCCAAATATTTTTACCAAGATCGACGTGGGCCGTATCGATTCCGGTATCAACGATTCCCACGACTGCCGTACGCCCCGTGGCAAGAACAATGTCCCACGCTTCAGGAGCCTTTATCAGCGATAAATGATACTGTTGGGAAAAAAGTGGATCGTTTGGTATTGCAGTGATCCTCTGCACGGGTAATGCATCGGCAGTATCGACGTCGGGAAGAGAAGAAATTTTTCGAGCCAACATTTTTACATCGATATCAGCTTCAGTGGTTACCACTGCGATGTATTCAAGTTGGGCACTTGGGTGTTGAGCTTTTCGAAACGTAGTCTTTGAAGCCAGTTTCTTATTAACAGAAGTTAACGTCGCATCGGAGATATAGGGTCTGGTAGTGTGTTCTCCGAGAAAAGGCTTCAACGCCTGGATAGCCCCCTTCCTGCCGTTTCGTATCCATGCATCTGCTGCTGCAGAGGCTGGGTGCAGTCGAACGACAATGGTATTGGGTATGAATTCCCGTTCAGCGGCGGAAAGAATGCCGACGCCGAGGATCAGTTGGAGGACGATGTTCCTGAGGTACAGTATGTTGGTGCCGTATGGAAAATCAACGTGATAAAATTCGCAATGCCGACATCTTCATGGGTATCGAAGTTACCGTTTCTAAAACGGGACGATGATGCGTTTACGGACAATTCGTGCAGTGCCCAGTCGAACCTCGGCTACATAATCGCCGTTTGGAACAATCCTACCGACATCGTTTTTACCATCCCATTCAACTCTGTATGCTCCAACGCTTTGAACTCCGCGAAACATTTGGCGCACAACAATTGCGCTGGCTGAATAAATCACAATCGATACTTCCATTGTCTCATCAACCCGATACGCAATACTTGGCGAGACGTCTTCGGCAAGACCAAAGACACGCGCAATATCACCAAACGTAGCAGAAAAGTTTCCCGTACCCATCGGAAACAGAAGAACTCCAGGCACTTTTTGGGAATTGGCAATTGCCAGACGGTATTGCAATACCTCTTGAGGGGAGGGGGCTAACATCTGTGCGGGAATATCCAGGTTTCTTTGAATGTTTTCCCACGGTGAAGGAGGAGGTCCAAGCGCTGCCATCGTTCGAAGCGCCTCGGTAACTAAATGAGATTCAAACTCGAATCTAGACTGAGGGCTTATAACCGTTGAGAGTGCCTGCTTATACACCGAGTCTTGTTCTGGAGTGAATGTCACACCTGCATCACCCGGAATCCCCGAACGGGGAGAGTACTTACTAGTGTCTATCTGAGACAGGGTTGCGTAACATAGGCTGTGAGCACCAACGATGATGGATGTCACTACTACGATCAACCGCAGCATGGGCAATCCTATCCTTTGAGCTTTGACTTGTCGGCTTCGCGCAACATATCGGCCAACGTTACACCAGAAGATCCCGATTGTGTTGGATGCGCCGTTGAATGCTCTGCACGCTGAGCGGAACGATGACCAGTGTGGCGTCCGCCATGACGTCCACCTCGCTGATCCGATTCTTCCGATCGTTCGCGCACAGACTCTGCTTCCTTCATTGCAACGATTAAGGAAGCCGACTCCTTGTTGATGTCTATTACAACGCATTCAACTTGATCACCAGGGTTTAGAGTAACCTTTTTGCCTTGACCCGCGTTCGCCATTTTACTGCGCGGCATGAAACCATCAAACGTGTCCTCGATGCGAATGATAGCCCCTTGCATGCTAACCTGTTTGACGATCCCAGTCTTCTCAGAGCCGACGCTCAACTTTTCCGATATTGTGAGCCAAGGGTTCTCCTGAGTTTGTTTGTATCCAAGAGCAAGCTGGCCCTTAGCAGCATTAACATTTAGAACCTGAACGTCGATCTGCTGTCCAACCGAAAGCACCTCAGACGGATGTTTGATGCGTTGAGTCCACGACATATCTCCGAGGCGAACCAATCCTTCGATTCTAGGACCAACCTG
>JAGVJW010000054.1 GCA_020050895.1 bacterium
ACGTTACAAAAAATTCCACACACCGATCCGGTAGCGAACTTGGTACCAATGGCAGATTTTGAATGGTCACCCATCAGCAGACCAATCATGATTCTCTGCGTGTCTTCTTCGCCCCATGGTAATTGGATTCGGATATGACCATAAGTATTCTTCAAATCCGAAGTAATGGTGCCAGCGCCAAGGTTTACCCAATGTCCAAGGTAGGAGTGACCAAGAAATCCATAGTGCTGCTTGTTTGAATAACCTTGAATCACGCTGTGTTCGATTTCTCCGGCAACCTTACATACCGGTCCAATGATAGACTCGGTTATCGAGGCATGTGCCTTAACGAGTGTGTTCTTTCCGATTACCGATGGTCCACTGATTACGGAATACGGGCCAATTCGCGCACCAGACATGATGATTACTGGTCCACCGGTTTCATCTATGAGACACGTGTCGTGAACAACCGATCCAGACAGATCATTATCATCAACAATCTCGGTATCCCACGAGATTGCATCACCAATGTGGTCTAACGCATGCCACAGCCTCGTAATCAGGTGTCCCGTCACATCAATCGTTCTGCACGTATTCACATCAATCGTGTCAAGATACCTTGCTGCTTCCGATGGCGAGGTAGGGGGCTTGGGCAGGAAGGCTCCCACGGGATGTCCGGAGCAGAAGAATGCAATCGGATCGTTCGACTGTATGCATGTTTCAACGATTTGCTGCATCACTGTTGGCGACATCAGCAGATTCGCAGTCATGATCAACGTCGGTTCCAAAACAAACGATGGCGTCTGCTGATACCGTTCAACATATTCGCGCACATGGAGGTCTCGATGCGATGCAACCGTTACCACACAATCGGGTACACTCTTCGTCCAGCGCTCAATTATCGTGAAGGCACCGCACCGCAGTTCCCATGAACAGTGTGTTATAGAGAAAGGGTACAACCCTTCAACGCCTTCGTGTTCAATGAGAAGTACCTGCATGGCATTACTCTTTGAGTGCTCGTTTCAGTGAGGCTTTTACAAATGCTGTGAACAGAGGATGACCCGTAACAGCACGCGACTTTAGTTCCGGATGAAATTGAACGCCAACAAACCACGGGTGCTTTGCAAGCTCGATGATTTCAACAAGGCGCCCATCGGGCGATACTCCGCTGCACTTGAGACCGTGAGATTCAAGCATTTCGCGGAAATCGTTGTTGAACTCATACCTATGACGATGCCGCTCCGAGATTTTCTTGCTTTTGTATGCTGCAAAAGCTTTTGAACCCGTATCAAGGTTGCAAGGATAGGCGCCTAGCCTCATCGTCCCGCCCTTATCTACGATGCCTTGCTGATCGTGCATAAGATCAATAACGTTATACTTGCCTTTTTTAAATTCCGACGAATTCGCTTCAGCGATGCCGGCAACATTCCTGGCAAACTCGATAACGGCACACTGCATACCAAGACAAATGCCAAAGAAGGGGATTCCTTGTTCCCTTACATACTGTATAGCGTTGATCTTCCCCTCCACGCCGCGAGAGCCAAAACCAGGCGCTACCAGGATTCCATGCAGATCGGCAAGCTGTTCCCGAGCGTTCTCCTGGGTAATTGCTTCAGAATCAATCCAGCGCACAACAACCTTGGTGTTGTTAACTGCGCCAGCATGAATGAATGCTTCGGTGATGCTCTTATAACTATCCTTGTATCTGACGTATTTACCCACCAGCCCTATCGTGATGTGATATTTAGGTGACTTGATTCTGTGAACGAATCGTGCCCATGTTTCAAGATCTATCTGCGATCGTTTAAGGCTCAGCTTTTCACAGATGATGTCGTCCAAACCACGCCGTGCAAACATCATCGGAACTTCATAGATCGACTCGGCATCGAGTGCTTCGATGACGGAGCGTTCTTCGACGTTGCAAAAGAGAGCGATTTTTTGTCTGATGTCCTTATCGATTTTTTGCTCAGCCCGGCACAGAAGTATGTCGGGCATAATTCCGTGCTCCATGAGTGTTTTAACAGAGTGCTGACTCGGCTTCGTTTTGAGCTCGCCTGCACTGCGGATAAACGGCACGTACGTTAGATGAACATTCAAAACGTTGTTCTTGCCGAGTTCCAGACCTAACTGGCGCGAAGCTTCCAGGAAGGGTAGGGACTCGATATCGCCAACAGTACCACCGATCTCAATAATCACCACATCGTACACTCCATGAAATGCCTGCATGCGTGCTTTAATCTCATCGGTGATGTGGGGGATTACTTGAACCGTCTTGCCGAGGTATTCGCCGCGTCGTTCTCTTGTGATCACATCATAGTACACCTGACCAGCCGTAGCGGTGTTCTTGCGGCTCATACTCTCATCGAGATAACGTTCGTAGTGACCAAGGTCCAGATCCGTTTCCGCACCGTCATCGGTAACATACACCTCTCCATGCTGGAATGGATTCATGGTACCCGGGTCGACGTTGATGTAGGGATCGAACTTGAGAATAGTAACTGCAAAGCCGCGCTGCTTTAATAGCAAACCAATGGAGGCTGAGGCAATACCTTTTCCAAGTGATGAAAGAACTCCGCCCGTAATGAAAATGTACTTCGACGTCTTTGGCACACGGCCCTCAGTGTTATGAAGTGTTGGATTTTTTCGGTACTCGGATGTGTACCAATTCAGGACGGGATCGAAACTACGGATGTCGGAGCGAAGCAACAACTGAAACGTTGCTAACTTGCCGATATGGTGCGTGCGGGAAGGTCATTTTTCAGTCTGGTTAGCCCCCTAACAAGCTTAACAGCCCTTGCTCTGTTTACCTCGGCATGTTCAAGGCAGGACAACGGTGAGCCACCGGAGACTGTTATTCGATTTTGGCATTTCTGGAGCGAACCATCACAAAAGTTAGTGTTGCAGGAGATTGTTAGCGAGTTTGAGAGTACGACTGGCACACGTGTGGAGCTGACGGAGTTATCGTGGAACGATGGCAAGGCAAAGCTTCAGGCAGCATTCAACTCTGGTTCACCTCCGGATGTTGTGGAACTTGGTTCGGACTGGGTGGCGCAGTTTTCGTCGGCGGGAGTGCTAATGGCTTTACCGCTCGCGAGCGGCAAAGCCATTAGCACT
>JAGVJW010000226.1 GCA_020050895.1 bacterium
ATGTTTGTAAAAACGAAATTTCAACCACAGGTTACGCCTTTTTTGTTTTGTAACCAAGGCGTCGTTTTCAGCTCATCCACAACATTCTAAAGTATCTCTCGATGGACACACCTGAACCTTTTGATAGCTGCAATTTCAGTCCTCGTGATACAGTCCTATTTGCAACAACTATCGTACATCCTAGGAGTCTTAAAAGACATGCATAATCGCGTCGGAATGCTCTATGACTCTCAATATGTTACTAGCATCAGTTATTGCGAACTTGGATTCAACGGCGATAGTGACCTGGTTGTGAAAAGAGAATTGCACCTGGAAATTACCAACACAAACTTGTATTAAACTCACTCCAGTAGGTTTATTGAGATCGATGGTCTGCGACAGACCGTCTAAACTATTTTGGTGGTATTGGAATGTGAGTACGTGCTTGAGACATTTGCTTCGCCACGTTTGACGGTGGTTTACTTTTTGATGGATCCACTAGTTGTCCTCGATTATTAAACATTCACCAATACCCGTATCGATGAACCGTGAGTGCGCTACGCTCACCTCATGCTCAGCCCACATTTGAAGTACTTCATCGTGTTAGTGTCACAATTAACAGTATAAAGAATCGAAATTGCGCGGTTTTCGAATGAACAAACAGTCCTGAGCATTGAACAACTGCGTGGTTCATACGAATCGCATCCACTACAGTGTTATATGCATTGTAGCGATTCATATCGAGAAGGGGCTTATGGTCACTTCCCAAAACATCCCTGCTGCTGTTTTCGTTTGTTGCTTCCAAATTGAAGGATATGCCACTCCGTTGCGGAATTCGATGGCGGCGTTGCTGCCCAAGTACCGGGTGAGATTCTGAGAGCTAACACTAACCGTCATCATCATAATAACGTTTATTATTATATGTGCTATCATCCATCTATTTTGCCTTGTCTCAGGCATGTTAACCATATGAAACATTTCTTGTTGAAGACCCACACCTGCATTACGTCGATCAATTCCTATCGTGAGTTTCAACATCATTATATCCACATTTCAAGAATCTTCTTGGCATGTTGGGATATTTTTATCCAATCGGGATTCTGCATAATTGATTCTAAGTCTTCTGGTGTTTCACGCGATAAAATATGAGATACACGATCTTTAAAACACTTTAGTTCAATACCTAATCTCTCAAGCTCTTCAATTACGGCACTTGGTACACCTCCCCAATAGTCTTGATTTTTTAGAATCTCATCCAGGGCACAATCATACATTATACCAAGATACAATTCTGTGAATGAGGATATTTCGCCCGTATCATTATTTTCATTTAACCAAACTTTACGCTGTATTCTCTCTTCGGCAAGTACCTCAAGGTGATGACAGAGATTGGTGAATAAGATATTCATGATGACTATTTCCCTGCATCACTCTCAATGAGACTTGACATTTTCCAAAGATCGAACAAATCAGCTGGAATATGAGCTACAGGGATCGAGTCGCTAGGAAGTGGATTGCTATTTACGTCATAGAATGTTCCATGTAATTGATACTTAAACATAATTTACTTGTTGAACAGGAAATGGACTACCAGGATTTGCTGGCATATAGCGAAGACGGTGTTGTGGATTTGGATGAACAAATTGCACTCCAGTTCCATCATCTGAAGTTTGATGCCGGCCTGAATCGAGGTATAGAAAGTTAAGGATAATTTCAACCCTTAACTTTCTATACCTCAATTCAAGCCAAGGTCAAATATACTCGTTCGTGATTTCCCCGATATCAAAGGCAACAAAAACTGCATCAATAAAGGCATCCGCCCAAGGGTAAATATGGCATTTCTCGTCTGTATCGGGGTAGTACAACGGGTTGCCCCAGAATGCGGAATATGGAGATTTGTCAACTTGGTTAGTATCTTCCGTCAGCGAATCCACACTCGTAAACCGTCCATACTCCGGTTCAAACAGCCTGACGCCGTAAAACCCCAAACCAGATTCGTTGTCCTCTTCGCGTCCGATATACGATGTGCGTGCCCCTTCCCCTTTCGTGGTTCGTACACCACCAAACGCTTGGTACGTTAATCGCTGCAGCACCTGACGATTTCCCGATACCACGAGAGTTGTTGAACGCGCGGAACTCTGCAACTCACCCTCAACCCCCTCGCCTCACGGTGAGGGGTGAATGCTTTGCAACTCACCCCCACCCCCCTCTCCTCACGGAGAGGGGACCTCGCGCATCGCGCCTCACTCTAACAGTGAGCACCTGATGGTTACTATATATTGTACATTAGATGAATATCTATCTTACTATCTTTAAAACATTAACCGCCATCAACAACACTCAATAAAAAAGTCGATTAACCACTATTTTACAACAAATCACTGGCCTGATAAATCCACCTTCTCATTGTTAACATCAACATGAAAACTCACGTACTTCGTTGATCATTTGACTTCTTTCTTCCCAACTCCGACTCTGCTAGCTCCCCTTCATATTCAAGCTTCCTTTGAAAATATATTATACAAGCCGAATCATCTCGCTCAAGCAATTTATTAATGTGCGAATCATCAAAAACGAATTCCATATATCCCCAAGTCGCCTCCAGATATGGATACAAATTGTCTGAGCCACTTCGCGCTCTAAAAAACCAATTTGAAGGAAGCTTGTTGTCAATAACCTCGAAAAGCGGATATGGATATGAAAAAACATGTCCACCGTCATCAACTAAATAATACAAATCACCTTCACTTAAAATCATTCCCATCACAAGGAATTCATTTCCGTAAGTCAATCCGAATTGAGTATACCCAGTTGCACCAAATCTTCCTAATGCCTCTTTTCTAATGGGCACCTTTTCAAAAGCCCTGAGAGCCTCTCCGGTATTATGAATACAACGAATTCTCATGACTCAGTCAACAACTTTAAAGTCGTCGACAGCGACTAAATTACAATCCGTCCACAGACTATTATTCGGAAGTGTTTTACCGTTCACATCATAGTGGACACCATGAAGCTGGTAATGAACACAAGGTACTCGCATGTGATTCTCATCCAGATCGCTAACAGACATAATAACAAGATACAATTCTGTGAATGAGGATATTACGAAGGTAACATTGCATTCATTTAACCATGACCATCTTTGGTTGGACTAGTAACGGCCATTTTACCCGACGTTCATCAATAAATAGGTACCTCATTTCGGGCGTCGACTGAAGATACCGAAAGCCTTAAGGATGTCGCGTTCCATTCTCAGTACGCGATTCTCTCGCTCCAATTCCATGATACGTTGTTAATCTGATTTCTCCGTGTGATCTGCTGCTTTCAGACCAGATAACTCAATCCATCTGCGCTGTGCTTCATACGATACGCCAACTTCTGCCGCTGCTTTTCGAAGCGTCAGCTTCCTGTCGACCACTATAGAAACTGCTTCAGAACGAAAGGCATCGTCGTATCTAAAATCTCCTCGTCCTCTTCCCATGTGAACCTCCATCCGCAAGATGTGAAATGAAGGCTAACGATCTGTGAATCAAACGGGGGGGAGGTCACACCTACCAACACTTACACAATAAATCTTCTCTGTGATTGACCATTAATTCACCTTCAAATACTGATGCCGTTTCTGGCGCAACAACTTCGCGAGCACAAATGTACTGTCCATTTGTTCGCATGTAATAGATCATCGCTGGTTTCCAATTATAACGTCGACCACTACTATGAACCTTTCTGACATGAAACATGACCATTAAACCAATTACCTTCTCTGATACTCTGAATGAGTTCCAAGATATACCCAGCTCTGCATTTGCGCTCTTCACACTGTCTACACTTTGAAGCACCTGATCAGGAACACGTAATCTATACACGATAGAATCAGAAGCATCCAGATATATTGTCAATATCTTGCTTTTGTAGAAGGGTACTTCACTGTATTCATATGCGTAATAATAAGGGTAGAGGCTTCTTATAAATAACTCATGTTTTGAGTTCACAAACATTTTATATTTGTAATAATTATCTTGATATTTTATATCATGACCCTTTATGTTGTATACAGCTACCGGGAATGTAGCCAATTGCTCCTCGGTAATTAGGGTCACACCATTGTCATAGTAAACGATAGTATCGACAAAAAACAACGAAGAGTTCTTTTCCAGAAGATAACTATTGGGACGCGTAAAATCCTTTGAAAGTATGACAATGATTGAATCACTTAGTCTTAAGATTTTCACATCCTTACTTATTCCTATTTTCTTGAATCTAGTTTCACCTGTCTGATCGATTACTGTAAGAACGGAAACCTCACTCGTTCGCATTTCATTTGATGAAATAATATGTAACTTTCCATCACCCATGACGCCAGACCCAGACAACATAATTCCTTTGAATGGGATTATTCTATTATTTACAGATATAGTTGTTTCCAAAGAGTCACCTTTGTTACGACCGGTATACAATTCTGCTGCATAATATGATATGTCAATTCTGAATTTATTGACAGATACACTCATAGTATACTTTATATAGTTACTATCTATATAATATTTAGATATGCATGGATTTTTATCACTGTCAGCAACTGAGCTACACAATAGCCCAGCAATTACAGTTAGTATATCAATAAAGAATTTCACTTGCCATTAGGTCTAAGTGGGTTTGACAGCTTCTCTCCACTTGTACTATTAACCTTTGAACCAGAGAACTGAGGTTCCCCCAATTCCGTTGTCAGTGAACCTGATCAATGAGTTGTTGTTTCAAATAGTTTTCAAATTCAACAGGGGTCTTGTAATTGAGTGATGAGTGCATTCGCTTCCTGTTGTAAAACAAATATACCCAGTTGTACACGACGGAGCGTGCATGTCGAAGGTCATCAAAGATCATCTGGCTGCGAAGTTCTTCTTTCATGCGTGACCAGAAAGATTCCATTGGTGCATTGTCTTACCAGTTTCCAACGCCACTCATGCTCTGAAGAATGTTCCGCTTAGCCAGCTCTGTTCTGAAAATATCGGCGTTGTATTGACTGCCGCGATCGGAATGAAAAATCAACGGTTAATGTGGCAGTGCTTTCCGTAGTCTGCATGCCTGATCCAATGCATGCAACAATGTTCGTGTTTGCATTGAGTTTGAAACTGTCATTCCAAGAATACGCCGTGAACAAAGGTCCATGATGGCAACAGCATACGCTTTACCGTTGCGGCATGGAAGCTCCGTGAAATCGCTCAGCCACACTTTGTCTGGATGCTTAACATCAAACGCACGCTGCAAGAGTTTTGCTGCCAGTGCCAGTGTCTGCGATGAATCTGTTGTTGGCCGATACCGGCGCTTTGCCGATACACGAATGCCAAGAGTACGCATCATCCGCTCAACCGTCTTGCGTGTGATTACAAGACCGGTTTTGCGAAGTTCACGTGTCATGCGCGGACTACCATACGTGCCATTGCTCCACGCATGAATGTATCGAATCGTTTCAACAACCTGTTGCTGCCGCAATGTGCGCGCCGACGGCTTGCGTTTCAGCCATGCATAGAATCCCTGGCGTGTAACCTCCAGTACCCTGGCCATCACCGACACCGGCCATTGTGCCCGACGATCTTGCATATAACGGTACTTCATTTCGGGCGTTGACTGAAGATATCGACGGCTTCCTTTAATATATCGCGCTCCATCTTCAGTGCGCGATTCTCACGCTCGAGTTCTGTGGTGCGCTCTTCCAGCGTCAGGTCGGCTTTCTCAGTCTCTCGCACTCCCGCTGCTGCTATCCATTTGTTGAGCGTGTCGATATTCACTCCCACCTGCTGCGCTGCCCTCGCCACTGCCATCCTGCGTTCCATAACCAAGGCAATTGCTTCTCGCTAGAACGCCTCGTTATAGCGCATACTTCGCTTCTCTTTTTCCATAATCCTACTCCCCAGATTTATGTGATGGAGATCACATCTAATGTCAACAAAACGGGGGGAAGGTCCTGTCGCCTGTTGAACATGAAGCCCGGTGGTTTCAACGTCGAAGACTGTCGAATGCCTCTTAACTTGTTGTACCTCAAAACAGGGCGGGTTTAGGTAACCGTTGCAGATCTTACGGGTCCATGCTTCAACAAAGAACGGTGGCGATATCGTCAGGGTTCTCTCAAGTATTGTTAAACACCAGCGAGATGCTTGCGGGTCCATACGTTGTCCGTGTGATGTGCAATGGACTTGTCGGCGTGGAAAAAATGGTAATCTTGAAGTAGAATTTTCAAAAACATGCTCCGATTGCGACGATATGAAATACTGCTGGTGATACACACAATTTGCGTGTTTCATACCGTTTGCGGCCAAAAACAATATGACTCTGCCTATATGCGCGCTGGAGGGCATGGTCTCGTGTATGCAGGCGCAGGGACGTTTGTTGGCGGGTATTTGCTTTGTAACAACGGATCATACAATTCAGCAGAACAAGGTTGTCCGGGCAATTTTGTCAAGCGCTCTTTTGATGGCGGGGTGACGTGGAAATACGACACCGTGCGTACGCCAGAACCGTCGCTTGACCAGGTTGTTCGCTTGGCGAACGGACAGTTGATTGCAGCCTCTACCTTGTTCAGAAATGGATTCAATGCCAGTGTTGATGGTGGGCAAAATTGGCAGACATTGTCAGAGGGTACCGGTCCAGCATACTCGCCAACTGTTTGGGGCCGTAGACTCAGTCGAGACGCCACTGGCAATTTGTATTGGGTAGACACCTATGGCAGAGGATTTTGCAGCATTGATGGCGGTTTGACTTCGATAGAAATAGAAAGCTGGGACGTTGGGCAAATGGACGATTTGTACATTATCGGTCATGGCATCCTGGCCGTAAAAAGAAATTTTACAGGTGCGATTGAATTCGAGGTAATAATTACCACAAACAACGGAATCTCATGGCGGAGGTTGTGGCCCCGTAAGAACGAACACGTTAGTGCCAGACAGTGGGGAATTACACTTATTTATGATACTCTCGTAGTAGAGATTTCTACTAACGATACCGGACTCGTAGACTCGTATTTGAGATATGACATCGATGCTGACAGTCTTGTTGAGGCTCCTGAATTAGAAATGTGTTTTTCAAATGGCAATGTGCTCGACAGTGCAGGCTTTAGTTATACCGCGCAATATTTCTTTCTCAGTGGTGGGAAACGAGGTAAGGACGATTGTGAGTATTTGATTAGGTCGGCAGAAGTACCCGATGATGATCCACGGCTCCCACCTGGTGGACTGCCGCAAAGCGCAGGGGGAATCTATGGTGTTTTCATGGACATTGAAGGCAACATTCATCCGTATGGATCTGAGATATACGTACAGGCAAATGCTCCGAGACCCATTTCAGTGCTGGATAGAATCTTGGACTGCAATCGCATAACGTATGTTCTTGGTGGTCCAAAGATGGGTTCAATCAGGCTCATTGAGAAAGCCAGTACCAATGCTGAGCTGCGATTTCGTGTTGAACTTAATAGACGGATTGCTGAAATCGAGGTCAGTAAAATCGACACAACCCGTTCAATGTCATACCAGTTGATCATTGTGGGTAACGGTATTCGGGATACTCTCATCATCGCCGATTCGACCTATAGCAGTCTTCTTTCAAAGCCAGTGATCAAGGTTATCGGCAGAAATGACAGGGTTACGGCGCTTCAGGTCGAATGGACGCAGGGTCCATTTTATTGGCTGCGAAACGGTGAAAAACTACGTACCCTTTCAGGCGACGCCGTTATGATTTCTCCGCTGGTCGATATTTCGTCAGGAGTTTATTCAGTTGTCGCGCGCGACGCTAATGGATGCCTTGTAACCTCCGATAATGTTTCGGTGCTGACGACTGGCTTATTTGATGAAAGCGAACAAGTAGGTGAAATAGGTATTCATAGGGATGACGGCAACAGGCTTGTGATCGAATCCAAAGCGTTGGACTTAGCAGGCTGCGTTGTCAGAGTCTACAACATGATAGGTCAGCTATTGCTCGAGCAGGAGCTTGGCGGAGGAAAGGGCAGAACATTCGAAATTGAAACACGTGCTGTTGGTCCCGTCCTGATCCGCATTGACGGTGGGGATGTACACCTTGCAAAGTTGATCCTTTGAACCGTCAGTTATTCCGCCAGCATAATATTTGCTCTGCACATAAGTAAACCAATGATAACGACTTAATGCCGCTACCTCGAATCCCTACGGGTCCGCCCTGCATTCGCCCACTAAATCACAGATTTGGTGGGCTTTCTTGTTTTATTCAATTTCATTATAAATCTCAAAGTCGAGAAACGAATAGCTATCAATGTGTTTGAAATTGTCAGTCAATATGATTTAATATGACACTATGCCCCACGGATCCTGTAAAAGCGTATTGTTTGCTGCTAGCTGAAATTTATTCGTATCTGTATCGAAAAAACGGAGATTTATGACGGTGCTTCGTTAGATGTAGAATCGTTAACGATAGATGATGAAATAGAATAGGATCCATCATCTGGTGTATTATTTCACCAATAGCGGCCGGGAGAATTGTCAAAACATTGCAACGTATACGAGTCGTCAAAGCATTTTTCGTTGTAAACACTATCGACATTTACATCTAAAATCCAAGTTCCTGTGACGCTAGAAGAACGGTCAGTCACATAGACCAATAACATGTGGAACTCCTATGGACCAAGGAGATCAATTGGAACAACGCTGACACCATCCGGACGGGTATACGAATATCCACCACTAGTAATAATAATTAACGAACGTGCTTCTTTCATTCTTTTCGTGTCGATGAGAGACTGGAACTTGAGAAGATTTGAAGCTGCATCGTCGAGATATGTCTGGCCCAATTTTATTTCGACGGCAATCCAGGAATTATTCTCACCTTCGACAATAGCATCAACTTCCAATCCTGTACCGTCGCGGTAGTAGGAAATCCCGGCATTGTTCGCCTGAGCATATACCAGCAGATCGCGAATAACAAGATTTTCAAATACCTGCCCAACATAAGATAAATTACTATTTAGGATACTTGCATTTGCCTTTAACGCTGCAGGGCCAAGAGAGGGATCGACGAAATAAGTTTTTGATCTGGTTCGCAATTCTTTCGAAGTGCGTAAATGTGGTCGCCAGGCAGGTATGTGTTCCAAAATCATGATGCGTAGCAACGAATCAACGTAAGCGTCAACAGTCTCCCTTGATACGCCACCATCTTCCCCTGCTGTGTCTTGCGAAATCGTGCTGATACCAACCGGTGTTCCCACATTCCTGGCTAGCGATCGTAAGACTCTTGCAATCTTGCCTGGATCACGGGATCGACCTGTGGTTTCAAACGTTGCTAAATCAACGCGTGTGATTTCCTCGAGATAGTCCCGAACCCACGTTGCAGCATGGGAACCTGAGCTATTATGAACTAATGGCCAGCCCCCTGACATTACAAGACTCAAAACATCCTCAAATTTGAGCGAGGATTTTGCTTCAAAAATGCCACCTCCTTTTACACCCACTCCTTGAAGAAGATCGGATATCCGTACGGCCCCATTCGATATTCCAGACTCAAATAAGGTTAGGGGGCGCATTCTGATTCGTTTGAATCTGCCTGCACCAGAATGCCTCGTTGAGTCATCCTGTGGAATTGCAGACCCGGTAAGAATAAACTGACCTACACCTTGTCGCGCGTCAATCTCTCGTCTTACCAGATTCCATAACGCTGGCAAAACCTGCCACTCATCGAGTAATCTGGGAGTCTTGCCGGGGATTAGGATGGAGGGATGTTCGCGCAGCAGTGGCTGTTGTTCAATCTCTTGATCGACGCGGACAGCACTCCCTGAATGTTGCTCCGCAGTCATGGTTTTCCCAACCGCTCTCGGCCCCTCTACTACAAGTGCACCGATGGTCTTAAGTCCCTGATCTACAAGATTATCAGCGATTCGAGGTATGTATGTTCGCACGACTAAACTTACGAATAACCAGCGGAATCCACATCATAAAACCAGCACTTTAGCGCATTTATACCTAATATTTTCCATTATTTATAACCAGCACTTTCGATGAAACAATAACCAGCACTTTCCATGCAATATGGACTGGAACCGAAAAATCTGGCACTCCATTTGGTCAAACGTTGTTTCAGAACCTATGCACACAGACACATGCTTTGTCGGTCCTGCATCTCTGTTTCAGGAACTGTCAGTAGCCGACCCCTGCAAACTGATTACGATGCAAACTCCTTTCGCCATCGATACATCAACTCAGCGGAAATATCTTCTTCCTTGGCATCTGAGCTTGCTGTTCTACCCATCCCAACCATGTGTTGTATGTATCGTTCGAAAGCTTAATGGAGAACTCGATACACACTGCAATGTGAACACAATCTGTCTAAGTATTGGATTAGTAATAAAGGATAATGTCTGGTTTCTCTGGATTGTTTCAGATTCCTTGGCACTTTATCGTAAACACACCATTAGCTGATCCTGCACTTGTGTTCAAATTTAAAGCGTCATAAATTGTCCGTATTGAATTAACTTCGGGACCCTAACAAATGCTTCAAAAACTAGTGGTGATCCCAGGACCTGATTCCCTAATCTAGTAATGCTAAAAACAACCTTGTTATCTAATCCGATTTCAATGTTGAACGCGAACGTGCGACTATTTGGATGTGATGAAACGTCTTCTTTAACCAAGGCGAATGTCCCGGATCCAACATAGCTTCCACTGGAATCACATTTAAGTATTTCCAATGTCAGCATTCATCCGATACCAGTAACATCATGGTATTCACCAATATGATTTCCATCGAGTCCGTTACTTGCATCTGAAATAGCGGTTCGAATCGGAACGGTCAGATTGCTCGGGTCAACATTGGGGCGTATTTGTGAATGGGATGTTGTATTAACCTTCATCACAGATTCATATACTCCCAGTGTCAATGAAAGACAAACAACACTTAATAGAACGAACGATATCGAACTGAACCTTGACATAGTCATACTCAACTTTCTTAGATACTGAAGGCTTGCTTGTTTCTTGAATTGACGGTGGGCTGGTCCTGCAAATCAGACATACGTCTTATTCAATTGTTGCTTACCAATGTGCCCACATTCAAATTCAGCCGGTGTGGAGCATGCGAGCGTTGAACCGGTTGGCGGGGCGGAGTGAGTTGCAATACACCTTCAAGGGGCACGGTGAATTGCACCCCACCGCTTCTCCGCAGCCTCTCTCCTCTCACCTCAATCCAACTGGTACGACAGAATTTGTCTTCATCATTTAGTTGAATGTCAGATGGAGTGCTGGGTTGGGTTCAATACATCTGTAAAATACATTCGACAACGACCAGGGCTGGATCTTGCGGGACCAGCCAAGGTCAACCAAAACGGAATATGCGGTCAATCATCTGGTGA
>JAGVJW010000214.1 GCA_020050895.1 bacterium
AAGTTGCCGGGAGAGATATGTTGCCGGGTAAGTTGCCGGGAGAGATATGCTGCCGGGTAAGTTGCCGGGAGAGATTTACTTCGCCAACGTTTCTTCTCAAATCGCACTGTACGAGCCCCCTACTTGGCCTAAGCTAAAGCCGTATTTCATACCCCTGATTGTATCCAGGAAGTATTTTCCGGATAGGATGTCAACCGATTACCGGCATGGTGATATCAATTCTTATAGGCGAGTTCAGCGTGTGGTAAAGCTCGCTTTGTGCGCTTGCCTAAAGAGTAGAATTTCTTGTGACTGTGCGGAAGAGGGGACTTGAACCCCTATGCCCTTGCGAGCGCCACCCCCTCAAGATGGTGCGTCTACCAATTTCGCCACTTCCGCATTCGACAAAAATATGAGAAATCGTCCAGATCGGAATCGGAAATGCTTGCTACTCTGCAGAGTCTCTGCGACGATCCACTACTTCACCATCACCTTCCCCAGTGAGCTCTCACCGGTAGTAGCACTTTTTACAACAACGAGATAGACTCCTGGTGGAACATAATTGCCGTGAATATCCCTGCCGTCCCACAATGCTTGTCGGCCACGTGTTTGCATAGCGCTTACCATAAAGCCGCCAACAGTGAGAATTCTTACATCGGAGTTCTCTGCCAGTCCATCCATGATGAGTTCACCGTCGGCCTGTGGAGTAAATGGCTGCGGACTGAAGCTGAGTGCATACGTTGCTAACGGACGTATCGATGAGCTTTGTGCTACACTGCATCCAAACGAAGTTCCGAAGTATGCAATGCCAGTGTTTACGTCCACGGCAACGCTTTTCACATTATCATCAAGTAAGGGAGCATTGCTTCGAGTTATCGATGCAAGAACTTCAGTGCCATCTTCGTTCAGTACATAGACACCGCCGGTAGTGGCAACCCATTTATAATTTAATGCATCAACGTAAATATCGTTAACAATAGCGCTTCCGAGTGCTGCAACTCTCCTTAAAAAGGGAATTGTTGTATTTGTAACGGCCCAGGGTGAAGAAACAACTGCGACGCCCTTGGGAGTTCCTATCCACAAGGCTCCTGTACGATCGGTTCTCAGAGCTGAGATGGCGTTGTCCGGAATTTGGGAATTGGATGTTTGGACCGAATTGCAGATATCGTCCGACGAAGTACTCGAATCCTTTTCATTGAAAACAGTTACGCCATTGCTGAGATACGAACCCACCCATTTATTGCCTGCTTCGTCGACGGCGATGGTGCGGTAGGCTGTGTTCCCAGGATCAGCGCAGTTGAAGTATCCAACAGAACTACCGTCTGTATTGATGCCTATCAGCAATTGGTTTGCCGACTGCTCGTTAACCATCCACTCCACACCTTTGCGGTCGAGAACAACATCTGCACTGAGAACATACTTCGGATCAATCGCTATCCCCTGTAACGCCGAGTTGTTGTTGTCCAACCGCATAATTTCCGGAATGCTATCGGTGAGCTTGAACTTTAATGCACCACCACCCCATGTGCCGATGTATATGTTGCCGTTCGATAGCGCGGAAACCCTGTAACATGCATCGGTCTTTAATTCTGGTGTATTCGCAGATGTGTAATTCGTCCATGTGGTACCATTGAAGTACGACACTCCCAAGCCTGTGCGGGGAGGGTCTACATCTGTTGCAACCCACACTCCTCCGTTGATATCAACATCGATGCGGGCGAACTGACTGGAAATAGGGGAATTGATTGAAATAGGTAGAAGTTCGGCACCATCCCAAGTTTGTATTGCCTTGTATTTAACAAATCCTATTATCACAATATTTTCATTCTGAGTAATACTAGCATGACCTGTTAGGGGGCCTGTAAACGGAATCTGAAGCTGTTCAGATGCAGTTACAACTCCTGCCGATGTAGATGCATACACAGTTGAATTCGCGATTGAAAGACCATTAATTGCCGAAGGCGCTTCGAACAGTCTGTCGAACGTTTTTCCATTCCATGTATAAGCTGAACTCCCTTCGGCAATGGCGAGTGTAGTTCCATCGGTGTGTATAAATCCAACAAGCGGATTAACCTTATCGCCGATTGTATTTATAACGTACCATTCAGAAGGCAGCCGTAAAGTTGCAACAGCCAGAGGGGCAACGGCTACGCCTGCATCTGTTGCAACCCAAATGCTGTCTCGGAAGATAACGACACCGCTAATCCTTGTCTTTTCTTGAAATGAACCAATTCTGTCTATTGTTTCTATAAAGAGTTCATTTGAGATGCCGAGCGTAACTACGCCAAAGTCCGTAGCAATGAAGAGAGTATCGCCACGGGAAGTCATGTCGTTGATCCCGCGTTTAGGATATTCATTTGCACGTACAATATCTGTTATGTTTGTCCATGTACTATCTTCGTTTACAATATCAAGCGCTCCATCGCCCCCTCCAACATATACTTTCCCTTCAGGCGTGCCATACACGGTTCTTGTATCCAGCGATTGAAGTGCATTGATATTCCTGTACTCAGTTACTCTACGAGATGTCGGCTCATATCTAAACACACCTCCCGAGGTAGCTGCCCACAGGTTTCCCTTGGAATCCAGAGATACATCACGAACGGTTTGCAATGACGACAGTGTAGACCAGTTGGTAAGAATTATTGATTGCGAATGGGAGAGACTGGTAAGCAAGACACTGCAAAGAAGAAACGCAAAGACCTTATGCATGGTGCAGACCCGAATGAATATCATGGAGAACAGAAGACATTTCGAGAGCCACATACGCGGCTTCGACTCCTTTATTGCCCACACGGCCTCCGCTCCGCTCGCGAGCTTGCTCTTCCGTATCCGTGGTGAGTACTCCAAAGACGCACGGTATCTCCTCATCGATTGCGATGGATTGCAAAGAAGTGGCTACCGGGCCTGCAATAAATTCGAAATGCGCGGTTTCGCCTCGAATAACAATACCCAAGGCGATGACGGCATCGAACCGATGCGTTCGTGCCAATGCTGCCACCGTTACCGGAATCTCGAATGCTCCGGGCACGCGAACGATTTCGATATCACGATCCTTTGTTCCGCATGAAATCAGTGTGGTAACTGCTGCTTCGAGTAACGTATTAGTGAGTTCCTCGTGCCATCGGGATGCGACGATTGCAATGCGTTTATCCTTGCCGTTTGGATGAACAGCGTATAGAGGCATGTTTTGAGTTGCCATATCATTTCCCATGAAGTCTGCGTTGAATTGCTCTGGTATGTATAGCGGCCGTCATTTCTTCTGAAACTCCGAACAGACCAAAATTTTTTTCATCGTAATCACGCGAGCCGTGAAAATCGGATCCGCCTGTAATGAGTAAGCCATGCTTTACCGCTAACATGCGATAGTATTCCCGAGTTACTGTCCAATGTGATGGATGATAAACTTCGATACCATCGATACCCGATGCAATGAGCGACAAAAACATCCGCGGATCCATATATGTTCGAGCTGGGTGGGCTACGATGGCTACACCCCCTGCATTCCGTACCAGAGTTACTGCCTGCCTGACGGTGTATGTTGTACGCGGAACGTATGCAGGACGGGAGCTATCGAGATAGTTGTCGAATGCCTTTTGAATAGATGGAACCGAGCCGTTGCGTACCATTGCAGCGGCAATGTGAGGCCTGCCGATTGTTGCTCCCGATGCAATTGCCTCTACCTCGCCGAACGAAACAGAGACCTTGAGAGCATTCAATTTTTCAACCATTAGTTTTGCTCTGTTTATTCGTTCAGCTCGCTTCTCAACTTCATAAGCTTGAAGTTCATCGTTATCTGGATCGAGATAGTACCCAAGGATGTGGATTTCCCTGCCCCCTTCAGAACACGAGATTTCGATACCTGCGATCACACGGATATCGTTGCCTTTCTTCATCTGCCGAATTATGCGGTGAGCCTGCATCGTATCGTGGTCCGTAATTGCAATAGCCTGCAGTCCATTGCTCCTTGCCTTTGTAAGCAACTGCTCGGGTGTAAGCAGCCCGTCGGAACATGTTGTATGGGAATGCAAATCAGCGTAGTGTTCTGTCACAGGCGTGTTTCAGTTTCTTGATTCTTCAAACAGCCGTACAAACATGGTCTGCAGGGTAATCGCTGAATTCGTTGATGAACTTTTGATTTCAGATTCTGCCCGACGTAGCTCAAACAAGGCACGATCGATCATGTTGGCTCCCAGATGATCGGCCGCACTTAAATATTCTCCAACTGCAAACAGGGGAATACCGGCAATGCGGGCAATTTCTGCGTTGCTTGATAACGACCGGCATTCGACGATTTTGAACAGCGAAAGAAAGTATCTCGTAAGCATGGTAATGATGAGAAGCTCTTGCGGGCTCGATTCAAGCATCTTCATCATAATCTTCATAGCCAGCGCCATATCGCGCCTGCCAATTGATCTCTGAAGCTCGAAGACGTTGTACTGTCTGCCGGTACCAACAACTTCGAGAACATCATCTTGGGTAACAACATCCCGACCTCCCATGAATTCGCTGAGCTTTGAGATCTCCATGTCGAGGTCCCTAAGCGATACTCCGGTCTGTGCTATCAAACTTTCTGTTACGGCCGATGTAATCTTAAGTCCCCTTTCAGAAGCTCGCTTTGTGAGCCACGATGCAACCTGGGCTTCGCGCATGTGCGGAAATTCTATCCACGACGTCTTTGAAAGCAGAACGTTCGTGGGATATTTCATCGACGTGATCTTCTTTTTTGCAGCAGCTTCATTTTTTTTCATCGACGCATGTAAGCCGCTCGCAGATGGTATTGAGGCAGTAAGGATCATTATTGTCGATGCCATTGGATCCGATAAATATTCTGTGAGTTTATCTACCCCCTTGCGCTCCCTTGGCGTGTGCACCTTATCGAAGTGCTTTACCCAAAGAACTCTTCGTTCAGATAGCATGGGGAACGATCGAGCCGTAGACAAAATCGCGTCAATGGCAATGCCATCTCCATCAATGATTTCCGAATTCATCCCCGATGGATCGAGTTGTGAAGCTGCATCAAAGAGCTGCTTGGCCGACTCCTCAACCAGCAGATCCTCTTCTCCAAAAAGAAGAAGCACAGGCGGGAATGTACCTTTTTTTAGTATTGAATCAATCATCGCTGTGATGTCTTCGGATCAAGGGCATCGCGAAGTCCGTCTCCAAACAAGTTCAGTGCGATCACGGCTATCGCCATTGCAAAACTGGGGAATAACGTCATGCCCCAATTGGTTCCTAGCGCAATGTATCCATACCCATCCTTAATCATCTGTCCCCACGAAGGAGTAGGGGGCTGTACTCCAAGACCAATAAACGAGAGTGAAGCTTCGGCGATGATTGCAGTTGCAAAGCCTGCCGTCGCCAGAACAATAACGGGTCCGGCAGCATTGGGAAGCATGTGTCGGAATATCGTCCGAAGCGAACCATAACCCAGAGCTCGCGTTGCCTCAATGTATTCTTGTTCGCGAATGCTGAAGAACTGTCCGCGAACGATGCGCGCAATGTCTACCCACGACGAAATGCCAATTGCAATAAACGTTTGCCAATATCCCTTTCCAAGGATAACGCTGAATGCTACAACAAGCAGAAGCGTAGGGAATGACCATACAACATTCACAAGCCACATGATAACATCATCGAGCCACCCTCTGAAGAATCCTGCCAGCGAACCGAGAACGATGCCTATGAGCAATGCAATCGACTGCGATATAACGCCAACCGTCAACGATATGCGCATTCCATACACAAGGCGTGTGAACATATCGCGCCCAAACCTATCCGTGCCCAGCAGGAACAGCGGACGATCCGACCATTCATCCTCGCTAGTCCCTTGCAATTTTGAAATGTGAATACGATATGGTTCTCCTGCGGGGTCGTTATACAAAACGCTGTCGGCATGTATCACATAGGAATCAACAGCGAGAATTACCGGACGTGATTCATCAGAAGGATTCTTTTTGTAAATCACCGTCCCACGGAAACCAGCCGGCTTTACTGAATACTCAAGAATTTGAACATCCGGATCAAACGGAGTAATTATTGGCGCAGCGATGGCCATCACAATCATCACTATCAAGACGGCCAGACCAATCATCGAACCCTTGTTCTTACGCAAGCGCTTCCATGCAATCAGCCACAATCCTTCTCCGTTCATTTTACTCTCACTTTCGGATCCAGGATGGCATACATTGCATCGGCAAACAGGTTCGTTATTACGAAGATGACGGCAGTCAATAAGACTGTACCCTGAATAACAGGGAAGTCAAGTTTTTCGATTGCGTTAAATGCAGCCAGACCAATGCCTGGCCAGTTAAAAATGTATTCAATAAAGTAGGTGCCGGCAAGAAGTCCGGCAAACCATGCGCTCACTGTGGTAACAACAGGGTTCAATGCGTTGCGTAGTGCATGTTTAAAGAACACCGACGCATAACCAAGTCCCTTTGCTCTAGCTGTTCTCACATAATCCTGACCTAGTACATCAAGCATGCTGCTTCGTGTAACACGAGCTATGATTGATAGGGGGCGGATTGCCAGCGTTATCATCGGCAACACGAGGTATTCAACTCCTCTGTCCATATAGCCGCTGTTGGGAAACCATTCTAATACAACACCGAACAGAAGAACAAATAATAAACCGACAACAAATGCAGGAACAGATATGCCGAGTAACGACACCGTCATGGTAGCTGAATCAATCCACGTATTGGCTCTCCATGCAGCCATAACGCCCAGTAAAATGCCAAGTACTGTAGCAATAACAATTGATGAAGCTGCCAGAATTGCAGTGGCTGGCAAACGCTCCTTAAGTGTTTCAATAACAGGACGGTTTGTAGCAATTGACCGACCCAAATCGCCTTTGATAAGATTTGTAACATAAATCCAAATCTGAACTGGAACGGGTTTGTCGAGTCCCAGCTGCTGCCTCATTGCTTCAACCGATGCTGAATCAGCTCTCTGCCCCAGCAACACTCTTGCAGGGTCTCCCGGCGGTCTGATAAAAAAAGTTATAACAACTACACCAATCAGAACCAATAACGTATAGCCCAGCTTACGCGGAGAAAATATCTTCAGGAGCAGGGGCACTATTCTTGATGAACTACTCATAAGGACGTCTCGTAATGAGCAGGATCCAGCGTAACACGAACAGGATCGTCGACGGGCATTCCCAAAAACTGTCGTGCCAGCATGCCGAATGCTGGTGTGATGTCGGTTACATATAAATCAATGTTGGTTCTATGCAGTCCTTCACCTTGTTGTGCTTGAGCAATCCGCGAGGCTTCGTTTGCAGTGCAGGCGCCGCAATCAATAAGGGTAACATTGGGCATTAGTTCACTCAGAAGTGGCGTTAGCATGGGATAGTGCGTGCAGCCTAAGACAAGCGTATCGATTTCTTGTGCGATTAGCGGACGTAGGTATTCTTCGGCAATCAACCTCGTTGCACGGGTGTCAGTCCACCCTTCCTCAACCAATGGAACAAACAAGGGGCATGCACGACTGTGAATGGAGAGCTCCTTGCCATTTGAGAACCTGTACATGGCGATAGCATAAGCATCCGACGCAATCGTTGCACGTGTGCCAATAACACCTATGCGTCCGTTTACCGAGGCACTCACGGCTGCTCTTGCTGCAGGATCAATGACGCCGAGGACGGATGTTCTGGCATGAGTTCCGCCCAAGGTATTCAGGTAGTGCTCAATGGTATCCAGGGCAACTGCAGACACAGTGTTGCATGCAACCACCATCATCTTCACGTTGTGGTGAGCAAGAAACCGAGCACATTCTTCTGCATAGGTTCGCACCGTATCTGCAGATCGGTTTCCATACGGAACCCGTGCAGTATCGCCGAGATAAATGAAATGCTCGTCAGGCATCACCTTTGTAAGGTGTTTTAACACCGTAAGACCTCCGATGCCTGAATCGAAAACGCCTATCGGGCGCGTGTGCAACGTCATGCCGCAAAGATAGAGAACGGTTGAAGCGTACCGCTCCGTATGTTCGTCGGCGTGAGGTTTACGCTCCGCACGAGACTTGCTTTGATGTACGGCGCCCTGGTTGCACTAACCACGGTGGTGTTTGCCGTTATCGCCTATCTAACAGTATCGAATGAGTTGTATCAGAATCTCGATGCGTCACTGTATCGGGCCTCTAGTTCATTGCTTGCCGTAATCCGAAAGGAACAGCAGCAGGTTCAAAAGCCGTTAAAACCTGTACGCAGAGGATCGCGCAGCAGTAAGCAGGCAGACATCTTTGAGTTTTTGCGCAGAAGCTCGATGCGAAACTTTGTTGGGCC
Source organism: bacterium (assembly GCA_020050895.1). Taxonomy (GTDB): domain Bacteria; phylum Bacteroidota; class Ignavibacteria; order Kapaibacteriales; family Kapaibacteriaceae; genus OLB6. The sequence goes on from JAGVJW010000214.1 coordinate 8,270, forward strand.
AATACGTGTGCCCGATTCAGTTGCCGAAGACGTAGAAGATCCCGTTTGGTCTGCAGTGTATGAACATGTTCTGCTGAACTCATCTACCTACGTGCTGCAGGTAGTGAATAAAGCCGGAAGCATCGTCTGGCGCTCCGATAATTTACTTCTCGACAGTCTGCCGCGTTTTTCATGGTTTGAAAGTCATGGCGGTAAAATTCAGGACGACCGCATCCTAACAAACTATACAGTTCAGGGCACACGTTACCGCCTGGTGGTAATGAAGGGCGATGTGGCAGAGGTTTCAGCGGCTTATCCTGTAGCGGAAGTCGATGCCACGCTGCGCCGACTCTTTGCTCTGATGCTGTACTCAATTCCCGCTGTCATCATTTTCTCCATTGTAGTTGGGTGGTTCCTTTCTCGACGATCTCTGAAACCCGTAGACACAATTACGCGCATGGCGCAGCGTATCACTGCTCAGCGTCTTTCGGAGCGCCTTCCGGTTACGAATTCTAACGATGAAATAACGCGTTTGAGTGCCATGTTCAACGACATGATTGCGCGTCTTGAACGATCGTTTGAACAAGTAAAACAATTTACTTCAGATGCCTCGCACGAGCTGAAGACGCCACTGGCAATCCTGATGGGTGAACTCGAGCTTGCGCTTCGGAAGCCCCTTTCAGAAGATAGCGTCAGAGCCACACTTGAAAGTTGCCTCGAAGAAGTTGAGAGGCTCAATGTAGTTGTGCAGGGTTTGCTCGAGATATCGTATTCGGAATCCGGACAGGCTTCGATGGAGACAGAGCTATGCGATATGAGTCAGCTTGTTGCAGATGTTTGTGCGGACAT
>JAGVJW010000234.1 GCA_020050895.1 bacterium
CGTAATGCTGGGTGCAACAATCACGCTGTCGGCTTCAACCGTGTGTACAAGTGTTCTATTTCTAATTGCGGCGATAAGCCGTTCCTTAACGTCTTCGAAATCCTGCGTCCGCGAACGCATGATTGGGTCGCGCGCATTGTACATGAGCGTCTTGTGGACGTCGAATTCACGCGCAACAGCGCTTTCGGCCGACATACCGGATTCGATGCGACGAACGATGGTATCAACAATGGATGAATCGCGAACTATCAGGAGGTAGGACTCAACGATGCCACTAACAGTGGCGGATTCGCGCTTGGCGAGTTCCATTGCATTCATAAGTTCCGCCGATGCTGTTTCGACCGCATTATGAAATTTGGACAATTCGCTGGCTACGCGTTCGGGTGCGATGTGCTGTGAGTCGTCTACCGGCAGATCAGGATCGAGTACAAACGCTCGACCAACAGCAATGCCGGGAGATGCTGCAACTCCTTTAAGGATACGCATGCCTGTGTTGGCGGATCGATGATGCACCACCTGGATAGTTCCCCTAAGATTGATTTCTTCTTGCATAGCACAAACTGCACAACATGCAACGGCACTGTTTACCAATTTCAAGGTTCGCCGAAACCACTTGCAAACAATTCCCTGACGGCTTGTACAGCTTCAGCTTCATCCTTGCCTTCAACCTCAAGTCCAAGTTGGCATCCATGTTCCGCTGCGAGAGTCATCACACCGACGATACTTTTCGCATTTATTTGAAAGCCATCGCGAATTAAGTAAATGTCGCTTGAGAACTTGGATGCGACCTTTACCAACATTGCCGCAGGCCTTGTATGAAGACCTGCGCGATTTGTGACGAGTACTGTTGTCTCGATCATGTGCCGATATCGTTTGTTCCCAATTCCGACGCCTTCATCAACCTGTCCATCAACGCTGGGTTCGAACGTACGGCAGTATCACAATGTACAAGAATTTCTTTCACTCCCAATGCGTCGGCTCTCCGAAGTTCAGAATAAATTGTGGTAGCATTTAATTGCCTCCACGGGATATCCAGTCCGGGATTCGAGACAGACAGGATGACCCTCGATCCTGATTTCTGCGCTTCAATTAACAAATCCTCCATGCTGAAATATAGCTTCACATTAGCTTCCGGCGCATAATGCCTGTATCGCGTACCAGGCGAACGATGATACTCGCCGGGCTGAACCTGCACTTCGAAGCCCAACCTGACAAAGTCCTCAGCCCTGACAGCTCCACTGCGAAGAATGGCGATGTTGTTTCCCGTCACTCTTGCTACAGTCGATTCCAACCCAATTCTGCATGGACCACCGTCGACAACTGCAACGGCGCGTGCAAAGTCGTCCACAACATGCTGAGCCTCCGTTGGGCTAGGCCTTCCCGATTTATTTGCACTGGGTGCCACAAGGGGTTTGCCAACAGACGATATGATATCTCGGATATCGATATGGTCGGGCAGTCTTACTGCAACTGTGTTCAGCCCAGATCTGGCAAGACTGCATACATCACTTTTGTATGGAAGAATAAGTGTTAACGGTCCGGGCCAAAACCTTTCCATCAGATGGGCGGCTTGATTATCTACCCAGGCAATGCCCTCAGCCTGATGAATGCTTGAAACATGGACGATGAGGGGATTATCCGAAGGTCTGCCTTTCAATTGAAAGATTGTGGAGACAGCTTGTTCATCGTCGGCAATGGCTGCAAGACCATACACCGTCTCCGTAGGAACGCCTACCACGCCCCCTGACAAAAGAATTTCTACTGCCCTGGCTTTCGAAATATATGCTTCGCCCATAAGCACAAGATAGCAGAGTCTTCAGCGTCCTGCTCACTAGCTTTGTACATACATGAGACCCGTAACTACGTTCATCGTTTCGCCGACGATGCCGCCGGCATTAGCACCTCTTAAAGAACTCGCATATAATTATTGGTGGTGTTGGCACAATGATGCCATTGAGTTGTTCCGACGAATCGATACATCGCTGTGGGAAGAAGTTCACCACAACCCAGTAGCGTTGCTTGCCAGATTATCTCACAAGCGTCTTGAGCAACTTGCAGAGCGAGTGGAATTCGTTAACAGCCTCGCAGAAGTGTACGAAAAATTCAAGGCGTATATGGAAGGCAATGGCTGGTGGTCGGATCGGCAACAACATCCTGGATACATTGCTTACTTCTGCGCCGAGTTTGGTATTCACGAAAGTTTTTCAAGTTATTCCGGCGGGTTGGGAGTTCTTGCCGGCGACCATTTAAAGAGTGCTTCCGACATGGGGTTGCCGCTCGTCGGTGTGGGGCTATTGTATCAAGAGGGTTACTTCAGACAATACCTCACGCAAAACGGATGGCAGAATGAACAGTACCTGGAAGTCGACTTCTATTCGCTGCCATTAACAATGGTTACTAAACCAGACGGAACGCCCCTAACCATATCCGTAGACATGCCTCTCGGCAAATGTCATGCTCAGATATGGAGGTTAAATGTGGGGCGTGTACCTCTTTATCTTTTGGACACCAACACTCCGCTGAATGAACTTGATCTGTTGCGAGATTTAACCGATCGGTTGTATGGCGGAACAACAGACACACGCATTGCACAGGAGCTGATGTTAGGCATAGGTGGCATGCGTGCGCTTGAGGCTCTTGGCATCGAACCATCAACAGTTCACATCAACGAAGGCCATGCAGCGTTTGCACTTCTCGAGCGGACACGCTCATTTATGCAGAAACATCAGTTGTCGTTCGAAGAAGCGCTTCGCATCACACAGTCCACAAGTGTCTTTACTACACACACACCAGTTCCTGCCGGAAACGAAGTGTTCTATCATGATGTTTTACAGCCTTACTTCGAGGCAGGTATGGCAGACCTTGGACTTACATGGAATCAATTCATCATGCTTGGAGCTCAGGCTGATCCAAAAAATGAAGAAGGATTTTCGATGACGGTTTTAGGACTGCATTGTGCTGCATACCGCAATGGCGTTAGCAAACTGCATGGGAACGTTGCCAGAACAATGTGGCATAAGGTGTGGTCAGATTTCCCTGTGAATGAAGTACCCATCTCAGCAATTACTAATGGTGTTCATGCTGAGACGTGGGTTGCAAGTGAACTCGGAGAATTATACGATCGGTATCTCGGACCCCAATGGCGCACGAAACCCCACCTCGAAGAGTCGTGGAGTAGCGTTGACGCCATCCCAAATATGGAGTTGTGGAGAGTGCATCAGCGCCGAAGGGAGCAACTGGTAATAGGAGCCCGCGAACATATTCTGTCCAAGCACAGTGCCTCACTTACACAGGAGCAGGCTTCGCGCATTCATGAATGCCTCGACCCCGACGTACTCACTATTGGTTTCGCTCGCCGATTTGCATCGTACAAACGCGCCGATCTCATCATGCGCGACATGGATCGGTTAACGAAAATCCTCTCAAACGAAGACCGACCGGTTCAGATCGTCATGGCCGGAAAATCACACCCTCGTGATGGTGAAGGGAAGAATCTAATTCAGGGTGTTCACCTTAAGATCAAGGAACACGGATTGGAGCACAGAGTGGTTTTCCTCGAAGACTACGACATGAACGTAGCCCGACTAATGGTAAGGGGCTGTGACGTGTGGTTGAATACACCTCGCAAGCCGTACGAAGCAAGCGGCACAAGCGGGATGAAGGCAGTACTGAATGGTGTGATTCACTGCTCGATTTTGGATGGCTGGTGGGCAGAAGCATACGACGGCGAAAATGGCTTCGCAATTGGCAGAGGCGAGGTATTCGATCCAAGCGAACAGGATGATGCTGATGCGGCAACATTGTATGACGTTATTGAGCACGGAATCGTAGCATCGTTCTACGACATCGGCAAGAGCAGGATACCTGAACGCTGGCTTGCGTTGATGAAATATAGCATCCGTACCAATGCATGGCGGTTCTCCGCAATCCGCATGGTGAATGATTATGCTAACAATGCTTATCAATTTGCTATTGAGACGTACCAGACAATGATTGCCGATTCCGGAAAAGCCGCACGCGAAGTTGTTGCATTTTTTACTCGAATTGAATCAGCTTGGCCTCAGGTTTCGATTGCAGACGTTACTGCACATGGTACATCGGGAGCCTATGTTGGGAAGAACATTCAGGTCTCCGCTTCAATTCATCTGGGTGAATTAAGTCCTGCCGACGTCATCGTACAGGCAGTGTATGGCAAGGTTGATTCAAAGGGTGAAATCAATCCGGCCTCGACAACAGAAATGAAGCAATTGGAGATTAAAGACGGCACTTCTTTTTACAATGGAGAATACACATGCCTGGAAAGTGGAGTGCAGGGCTGTACCGTGAGAGTAATGCCGCGGCATTCAACCCTTGTAAACCTCGCTGACTCACACAAAGTTGTGTACGCTACCAATTAGGTTGAAACTTTTACCTGCATAAGGCATCTTGTAGAAGTGCCGAATATTACCGACATTAAAGTCTTGTTAATAATCATTCATTGTCCATCATGATGAAACATATTCTTCCCATCGCTTTTGTATTTCTCATTTCTTACTCACTGCCTGAATTGCAGGCACAGACATCGGTGATCACCTTTGTTAACTGTAGTCCCGATCCTGCTCTCGAAGTTGTGGATGTGTACATCACACAGGGAACAGAGATAAGCAAGGTTGAAGATATCGCGTATCAAAGCGCTACGAATTTCGATCAGGTAGCAATTTTCGGAGATTTGGAAGCGTTCTTTTCAGTAGCTCCCGGAAACAGTTCCAGTAATGCAGAAGCGATTGTTTCTTATTCCTTCATTCCTCTACCAGATGCTGGCTACATACTCATTCTTTCTGGTGTTTCAAATGAATCCGGATATGCGCCAAATCCGGATGGGAAATATATCTCTTTAAGCATGCAACACATGGAAGTCCCAAAATTTTCCGGGCAACCAAATCAAATTGGCGTTATGATGGCACATGCAGTCACCGATCTTGAAACAGGCGATGGCTACATCAGGGGAACTGCAAAGGAAATCGCCAAGGGCCTGAGCTATACAGGCATTACATCTACGCTGAGTGCTATTAATAGAAACCCTGTGATTGTCGACTTTACCAAGTCAGGCGATAAGAACACGGTGTATGCTTCATTTGAAGCCAACCTGAGTAACTATCAGAGCGAGAATGTAGTGTTTATCCTTGCAGGCTTTAAAACACCTGCAGATAATAACCAAAGTGATAATAATATTGTGCTACTTGCTGTGTTGGAGAATGGCTCGGTAATTGTTAATCCATTGATAGCAGGTTCGCAGAAAGCCACAGTTCAATGGGTAAACGATTGCCCGGATCCATCACTCGGCGTAATGGATGTATGGATTGATGGAACTAAAAGCATCGACAATCTTGGCTTCCGTAAAGCCACAGGCTTC
>JAGVJW010000170.1 GCA_020050895.1 bacterium
GTAGGATTGAAAAACTTTTTATAAACTTTACTGGGCAAAAGGTCTCAAAGGGCCAAGTTCTTGCAAAGATTTATTCTCCGGAGCTCGTTACCGCACAGAGGGAGCTGTTTGAAGCAATTAAGTATAAGGATGTGAACCCAAAGTTTTATTCGGCAACTCGTCAGAAGCTCAAACTTTGGAGCCTTACGGAAGCTCAAATTGATAAAATTGAAACGACCGGAGATATTGAATTCTATTTCGATGTAGAATCTCCGTTAACGGGCACAGTTACTAAACGAGAGGTTGCTCTTGGCGACTATGTTAGCGAAGGAAAATCTCTTTTTGAAATCGTCGACTTAAGCCACGTTTGGATAATGTTCGATGCGTATGAAAATGATATCCCATGGATAAAGATGGGAGATAAGATAAAATTTACTATCAAGTCGATCCCCGGAAAAGAATTTCAAGGAAGCGTAACTTTTATTGATCCTGTGCTGGATCCAATGGCGCGTGTTGCAAGGGTTAGGGCTGAACTCCATAATCCCGACGATATTCTCAAGCCCGAGATGTTGGCTTCTGGAATACTGAAAACAATGCTTCCCGGCTCCAACGATGCACTAGTTGTGCCAAAATCTGCTGTATTGTGGACAGGTAAACAGGCTGTAGTATACGTGTTGACAAACAATCACAACAACATGTTTGAGTATCGGGTTATTCAGCTTGGCGCAGAAGCAGGCAATTACTACGTGGTTAAATCCGGCCTTCAGCCCGGTGAACAGGTTGCTTCTAACGGAGTGTTTAAGATTGATGCGGCAGCACAACTCAAGGGTGAAAAGAGCATGATGAATCCCGAAGGGGGCAAGGTCTCAATGGGGCATAGTCATGGCAGCATGGGCGGAGACACTAAACCCGCCGAAGGTGGGGAAAAGGGTTCAGATAAGAAGGCTTCTCAAAACTCAATGAAAATGGAGATGGGTGTTGATGATGCCTTTAAACAACAGTTAACCGACGTGTATAAGGCTCACCTCATTATGCAACAAGGATTTATTGCTTCGAAGCATCCAGATGTCAAAAAGGCCGTTCCGGCAGTCGAAGAATCATTGAAAAAAGTTGATATGAGCCTGGTTAAAGGTGAAATGCACGACCATTGGATGAACAACCTAACAGCATTAAATGATGCATTGCGCCGGATCAAGACTGCAAACAATATCGAAACACAACGCTTGGCCTATGCCGATTTCAACAAAAATTTATATGGAGCCATAAAGATGTTCGGCATCACTGGTGTGACGATTTATTACCAGTTCTGTCCGATGTTTCAAGAACAAAAGGGCGCTTATTGGTTGAGCTCAACTAAGGAAATTAAAAATCCTTATTATGGACCAACAATGCCAACCTGCGGCGAGACGAAGGAAGTCATTAAGTAATGAACATAACCCGCATTGGCTCTTCCATAGCAAGGTATATTACAATCACTATGTTTGCTAAACCATGAACATCCTGATAGCCATATTCCTACTAACGGCAACCGTGCACAGCTCATCGCAAAACGCTGTTGCACGCGACGTTGATGCCGTAAAGTCCACGCTAAGTTCGTATAAGAGCGCCATCGAGCGCTTGGATACAACGGGTATTAGCAGACTCTTTGTGTCAAATTCCATCGTTGTTGAATCCGGAAAAATCGAAGGCCGCATTGATGATTACCTGGCTCATCACCTGGGCCCCGAATTGAAAGAATTCAAGTCGTTTGCATTCAGTGATTATCGTGTAGACGTCGTTGTTGATGGGTCTTATGCTTTTGCTACAGAGACTTACAAGTACACAATTGTCTTAATGAAAGACGGTTCAACTATCGAGCGAAAGGGTGTCGCCACTACTGTACTGAAAAAGGAAGCCGGCACATGGAAAATTTGGAAAACACATTCGTCTGCACGTAAGTAAAATTTTATCACAGACCCAACCATCCCAAACAATACCTATGAAGACTGCCCTCACATTATTGTTCTGTCTCCTTCTTGTACCGATCGCTTCGCATGCACATGGTGGAAAGAAGCATGATGAAGAGAAACAATCAAACGTCGAGGTGGCTCCAATCACCACGAAGTCTGATAGTATGACAAGCGAACATGACCACGAAGCCATGATGGCTAATCAGAATGCAGGCATGACGCACGATGAATCGAAAGTGACGGCCGGATTTGACGAATTCCCTAGCCTTCATCCTCTCATAGTACATTTTGCCATTGTACTCATTGTTGTAGCGGCAGGGATGCAGTTGCTCAATGTCCTCCTGGTAAAACGAGAACTTGCGTGGATCATCACGTTAATCCTATTGGTTGGCGTTCTTACCGCATGGATTGCAGCGAATAATCTTCACCCGCACACGGAAGGACTGAATGCTCACGCAAAGTTGGTTCTTGAAGAACATGATAAGTGGGCAGACTGGACAATCAATTCCGGAATTGTTGCGTTAGTTCTTCAGGTCGCTAACCTGTTCGTGTACAAGGGCAAACGTTGGGCTTCTGGACTAGTGGGAATTGTACTGATCATATCTGCCATCAGCGTGTCACTGGCGGGTCACCATGGATCTCAACTGACGCATATTGAAGGGATTGGACCACAAGGTAAGTTTCTGGAAATGGAACATAATTAATCAGCGTATCTCGCGATATCCAGACATTTACAACTATGATAAAGACGTTCCTCTCACTCATTGTTCTGATTTCGGGCCTACTTGTTGGTTCACAGCTTATTTCGTCTTGCGGCGGAGAAAACGAGCAGCCCAAGGAGGAAAACAACGAACACATGAAAGGTGACTCCATGAA
>JAGVJW010000225.1 GCA_020050895.1 bacterium
AACATCTTTCCCGTTAGCCAAGATCAGTCATTGGGGGCGCAGTTCGACAAAGAGATTCGTGCCGACAAGAATGAATACAGAATACTCAACAATCCAAAGGCACGCGATTATGTACAAAGTATCGTTGATCGTATTCTGAAATCACCCGAGGTGAAATACCGAGGTACCTTCCCATACAAGGTTGAACTTCTCGACGATGATAAAACCATTAATGCATTCGCCACGCCCGGAGGATACATCTACGTCTACACCGGGTTAATGAAAATGCTCGATAACGAAGCTTCACTTGCGGGTGTGCTTGGCCATGAGATTGCCCATGCAGAGCTGAGGCACAGTACGTCCCGAATGACGAAATCGTTAGGCCTTCAGACAATCACAGAACTTGCTCTCGGTAAGAGCCCAAACAAAAACGTCGCCCTTGCAGCCAATGCCTTTACAGGATTGGGTCTTTTAAAAAATAGTCGCGACGATGAAGATGAAGCCGATGAATTTTCATTTAAATATTTACAATCCACACAATGGTACCCCGGCTCAATTCAATTCTTCTTTGAAAAAGTTAAGGGAAGGGGCGGAAGTGGTCTTGAAGAATTGCTCAGCACTCACCCGCTTCCCGAAAGCCGCTTGGAGAATACCAGAAAACGCCTAAAGGAAGCAAACATCCCACCTCCCACCGAGTTACAACTCAATTCGCGTTCATACCGAGAGTTTAAGCGTTCACTCTAACGCTGAATAGGCAGGGTATGCAGATGTTGGCAGCAGGCCAACAATGTTATCCTCCCTCAGCACTATCGTTCGCGGCGTCTTTGCCGAGGATTTAGGTTCTCTTACAATGCATCGAATATAGTTTTCTGTCCACCCAACCCAGCCATCATACTTTTCCTCATAGTGTTCGGGAAGGATGGTACGCACACTACCCAATTCACCGTATTCAAAGTCTCTGCGCTTTAACGATGATAGAACGCGCAAACGGTTTGTGCGCTGCTTCCGGATCCGCTCGGGAACCCTTGTATGCATCGAAGCCGCTGGTGTTTCAGGCCGTTCGGAATACGTAAACACATGCAGGTAAGAAAACGGCAGAGATGTTAAAAACGTATAGGTTTCTTCGAAGAGCTCGTCTGTTTCTCCGGGGAACCCCGAAATAACATCGATTCCAATAGCTGCATGCGGCATCGAATCCTTGATACGATGAACAAGATCGGCATATCGCGTAGGATTGTATCGCCTCTTCATCAACCGTAAAATCTCAGCCGATCCACTCTGAAGAGGTATGTGAAAATGAGGAGCAAATATTTTTGATTGGGCAATGAAGCTGATGATTTCCTGGGTGACAGTATTGGGCTCGATGGATGAAATGCGGACACGAAAATTTGGAGATGCATGTTCGAACAATCGGAGAACATCGATAAGACGTTCGCCGGACGGCGCTTTGTACTCACCAAGATTGACTCCCGTTAACACTACCTCTCTGCAGTCGGACTTGCACAACAGCTCCAATTCCGAGTGAACATCCGGTATCGACATCGCTCTTGCCGAGCCTCGTACTCGCGGAATCGTACAGAATGTGCACGTGTAATCGCAACCATCCTGAAGTTTGATAAATGCCCTGGTGCGGTTGTCTTCACCCATCGAACGTGCCGCAACGAAGGATTCTGCCGACCGTAATTGATGTATAGTTTTTTGTAAAACAACATCTACGAGTCTGTGTTTATCGCAGTTCCCCACAACGGCAGCTACCCCTTCGATTGCAGCAATAGACTCGGGATCGCGCTCGGCATAACATCCAGTGACAACAATCTGAGCACCCGGCGAATTTTTTTTTGCCCTGGAAATTATCTGACGGCACTCAGCATCGGCTGAAGTCGTCACAGTACAGGAATTGATAACAACTACATCGGCCCTTTTACCAAAATCGACAACATGAAAACCATTGCGTATGAATTGCTGAACAATCGAAGCAGTCTCAACATGATTGAGTTTGCAACCGAGCGTAAAAAATGAAACTGACGTTAGCATATTGTCAACTAAAATAACGGGAGGACTTTATGAAACCAGGAATAGAAAATGGTGTCGGCATGGTTGAAGTTGAAGTAACCGACAAAATGGTAGCACGATTAGACGAAAAGTTAATACATCCTGTCTATTCAACATTTTGGTTGGCCTACCATGCAGAAGTTGCATCGCGGCGCGCAATAGAGCCGTTTTTTGAAGAAGGAGAAGATGCCGTTGGCGCAGAGATATCTTTAAAACATCACGCCATGGCTGGAATTGGCGCACGAATTCTTATTCGTGCAAGTGTATCGGATATCAGTAACGGACGCATCCGATGTGTAATCAATGCTACGTCATCTAATACACAAACGCTACTTGCAGATGGGTATCAGGATCAGGTTGTGTTAAAGAAGGAAGTTGTAAAGGAGAAGGTTTTACAAGCCGTGAGGTAAAACTCGTTTACAACTTTGTAAAGACAAACGTTGTTTTTCCAGGATCTGAAAACTGGAACGAAGGATTTGCCGTAGCAGCCTTTCCGGCATAACTCTGTATGCGCGACGGTGGGACACCCCGACGAATCAGAAGATCGCGTATAGCCTGTGTTCTAAGCTGAAGCAATCTCGCAGCATCCTGACTATTAGCTTGCTTGCCCCCTTCATTAAGAATCTCGAGTGCAAGATCCCTGCGTTGAATTAACATCGTCGCCAACGAATCGAGCATTGGAATAGCTTCGCTGTTTACTTCAATTGAACTGTCCTCGAACTGCAATTCAATGTTTAGCACAAGTGTCTGATCGGTAGGTGTTTGAGCTATGGTTGCTCGCTCA
>JAGVJW010000021.1 GCA_020050895.1 bacterium
GCCTGGGCACTCCCAAACACCGGTTCCAACCAGTGCTCAATATAGTTAGGAACATTAATCAAGTGGCCTATCACATGAGGAATGCCAACGAAGCCACCAATAGCAGATAGTACCGCCAGAACTACCAACGGTGCAGTCATAGTAATTGGCGATTCGTGTGGATGTACGCTGTGATGGTCGAAGCGTTCCTTCCCAAAGAAGGTAAGGCTTGTAAGACGCCACATATAGAAAGCAGTGAAGAATGCAGCAATTGCACCGATACCCCAGAGTATTGGTCCGCCCCCTACATAGGCATTCCACAGAATTTCATCTTTGGAAAAGAATCCAGAAAACACAGGAATGCCGGCTATGGCAAACGTTCCGATAATCCATGTTGCGAACGTCACGGGCATGTACTTTTTCAAGCCACCCATTTTCTGAACGTCTTGTTCCTCGTGCATTCCATGAATTACTGATCCCGATGCAAGGAACAGCAGCGCTTTAAAAAATGCGTGAGTCATTACATGAAAAACACCGGCCGTGAAAGCACCCACGCCAAGCGCCGTGAACATGAAGCCGAGTTGAGATACTGTTGAATAAGCTAGCACCTTCTTGATATCGTTCTGAACTAATCCAATAGTACCCGCTATTAACGCAGTTGCAATACCAACGCCGGCTACTACGGCCATCGTTGCAGGCGCTAACGCAAACAATACATTGGTGCGTGCAATCAGGAAAATACCCGAAGTAACCATTGTTGCAGCATGAATGAGAGCCGATACCGGAGTTGGACCTGCCATGGCATCAGGCAGCCACACTGCAAGCGGTATTTGAGCGCTTTTCCCTGTACATCCCAAGAACAGAGCCAGCGTGATGATGGTTACCGCTGTGTCTCCCATGTTAAAGGCACCCTGGGCGTGCGACGAAATTTCGCCATAATCGAGCGTTCCGAAGATATTAAATAACATGAACATCGCAATTAAAACTCCGAAGTCGCCTATGCGATTTACGATGAATGCTTTTTTGGCAGCATCACCCGTCCATGTGATAAATGAGCCTTCAAATTTTCTGTCGTACCAAAATCCAATAAGCAGGTATGAACACAAGCCAACACCTTCCCAACCCAGGAAGGTCAGCAGGAAGTTGCTGGCCATCACAAGATTGAGCATCATGAATACGAAGAGATTCAGGTAGGCGAAAAAACGCGCAAAGCCCTTGTCGCCGTGCATGTAACCAATTGAATATACATGGATAAGGAATCCGACGCCTGTGATGATAAGAGCGAACAGTACCGACAACTGATCGACGCGATAGGCTACGTCGACTGAGAATGAACCAGTTGTTATCCACGTGTACACTGTAAACACATAATTTCTGGACTCTTCGGGCATCTGAAGCAAATCGCAAAACAACACCACGGCAACAATGAAGGAAAGGAAGATGGTGCCGCTTCCGATAGCCCCAATCAATTTCTCATGCTTCAGCCTCTTCCCAAACAAGCCAATAACAACGAAGCCAAGGAGCGGAAATAATGTCAGTAGTGCTGGATTCATCGAATCTCCGGTGTGATCGATTCAAACTCGAGTTTTTCAACATCCATCTCCACATGGCGGAAATGCATCCGCATGGTTTCGTCGACAATCATCATGGAATTTCTCTCAACCTTCATCCAATCTGACCGACGCGATGTGAATGGCTCCGAAGCAACCACGATTGCGCTAGGCTTACCGTAGGTTGGCTCCATAACACAAATATCACCATGACAGTGATATTCCTTACCGTGCATGTAATACAGTGTGGCGGGTTGGACATTCGGATTGGTTGTATACCGGACCGAGACTAACGAAGTACCGTTAGTTACAGCGAAATTCAGATACGAATGCTGTCGCACATCAGTCTCGATCATCAATGTATTTAGATCTTCGAACATCTTGGTTAGAGCAAAGACCATTTCTTCGCAAGTAACCTTGCCAAATGGATCATCGATGTGATTGAGGAACAAACCAAATAAATGTTCGGAATCTGTAGACCCCTGGATGGCATCGTACGCCGTGTCGTTAAGCAAACGCAATAACTTCCGGCGCAGTGCCTTAAATCCACCGAGCACTCCGTTATGCATGAACATTAACTGCCCGCACCAAAACGGATGAGAGTTCACCTCATCTACAGACAAGCCTGGTGACGCAGCCCGCACATGGGCAAAGATGCACGGCGAGTGAATCTTCCTTGAAAGTTGCTTTAAGTTACCGTCGCTCCATGCAGGCTTTATGCTGCGGAACACACAAGGTTCATTGTCCAGTGCGGGATCGTACCATCCAATGCCGAACCCATCGCCGTTAACGGCCACAGACATTTCCCCGGCATTCATTGTCTGTGCGGTAATCAGCGAGAACTTAGGAGTATAAAGCAGATCACTCGCAAGTATAGGAGGTCCGATATAGGCAACAAACCTGCACATTCAATCGGTACTGGTGTTAATTCAATGAGGCTTTTTCAGCACACCAGGTGTTGTAAACTCCATCGAGCAAGAGATTAAAAGCATCTGCTGCTTCTCGGGCAGCATCAAGCGCTGCCTGTTTTTGCTCGTCCGTCCGGCACATGCGAACTAGTGCTTCGCGTGTAACAGTCCTGTGGATTTCATCAGCATGCTCATGAACAACAAAGAATTCAAGAGCATCCTTTGTGTCGAGGTTGTACCACTTTTTCAACCCTTGAATTTTTGTGGTCGCAATTTCAGGAATCTGAGATTCGTAAGCATACAGTGCAGCTAACCCTTCGGCGGCATTGTTTCTCCGAGCCAAATCTTTGAGGATGCGCACAGATGCGCGTGTTGCTGCAAGATATTTCCGCGACCTAACTTCTTCGCGGGAAACACCCAAAGCTCCCGCAAAGCGCACCCACAGCTCGGGGTGATTATCGGGACCCTTTTCTTCTTCAATAAGATTTTCCAGCAGCATTTGGCGCACTTCCATGTCGTCACAATTTGCATGCGTAGCGCTCACAAACGTCGGGAAGGCATGCACTTGATGGTAATACTCCTTTGCATACTCTCGAAGCATTTCAATAGATAATGCACCCTCGTTCCACATGATATAAAACGGGTGCTGCAGCATGTGGCGCTCAGATACAATTTCATCGAGCTCACGGAGAAAATCTTCTGTAGTCATAGTCGTTCCCAAGTTTAAACGGACAGCAAAGATAGCGGATTTCGTAGTTTCGGAACCTCAGAAATCCACCAAGAAAAGTTATGGCTGAACTGGAACCATTTGTAGTCGATAATCCTGAACTCGACATTGATGTCGAAACCGGTATCGAAGCACGGGTAATTCTGTTCAACGACAGCGGACATTCATTTGATGAGGTTATTGAACAGTTGATTAAGGCTGTAGGCTGCACCCAGGAGCAGGCCGAAGCCATGACATTTGAAGTCCACGTTCGCGGCAAAGCTGCTGTTTACGAAGGACAAGTAACTGAGTGTCTGCGTGTCTCCACAGTCCTCGAGGAAATCGCTCTTCGCACTCGGATAGAGTATTAAGGTTTTCTCACTTGTGAAGTGTCTTGAAGGGGTACTCTTGAGCTGTCGGCAGGATTAATCGACGTACCAAGAGATTTCATCCGATTCTTAATCAAATCATTGATGTTTCCCCCGCCTGGCGGCGTTAATCCCGGAATCGACGGAAGATTTAATCCAGGAACCTTTACGTCGAGTGCATTCTTGTTTTTATCAATTACCTGATCAAGAACATTTCGTTCACCGGCACGGGCACGACGGAGAAGGTCCTCATCCAGGTCTTGGAACAACAGCGAGTCGTTTACTTCCGAGTTATTCCGTTTGGCTAACGCGTATTCAACACTTGGACGCACTTCCTTTGCATACTCTGAGCGCGGATATCGTTCCATAAGCAGGCCATAGTAAAACAAGGCCGAGTCCTGTTCATTAAGGTCACGCTCAAACATCCATCCCAAGGCGTACAATGCCTTTGCAGCAAACTGCGACAATTCGAATCGAGCGGCTACCTCGTTGAATTGTTTCGCGGCATAATCGAAGTCGCGAATTTTTCGGAAGCTCATCCCAGACCTATACATCTCTGCGGCATCGTCTATCGTAGCGTCGGCGGTAAATCCAAGATTGTCGCTAGCTTCCTTGCCATATATACTCTTGGGATATTTCTCATTCAGGACCATGTATATCGAGTCGGCTGCATCTGGATCGGAGGGGGCAAGCAAACGCGCTTGCGAGTATAGATACTTGCTGCGTTCGTTATCGGTATCCGATGTACTATCGTAAGAATAACGATAGTAATACAATGCAGAGTCGATATTCCCAAGCTGCTCGTGAATCCTGCCTAAGGCATACAGCTCGCGCGCCTTCATGCTCATAAGTGAATCGCGGAACGATTCACGTTCAATCAAAACAGCATTATAACCGTTTACCTTTCGATGCTGTTCATCCCACTGCTTCAGCAGTGTAAAATACTTTGATGCAACTTCATAGACAGGCGTCCGAACAACCTTTGCTTTGGCGAAATACTTGAGAGCTTCCTGATAATTATTCTCTTTATACAATGACATTCCTTTTTGGAATGACTGAGCCATGAGCTCAGGTCTTCCCACAAACGAAGTATCGGCAATCCGTTCCTGTGCGATGAGTGTAGAATCGTTCAACGAGTCGCTCTTCCTTCGCTGCAGAGCAAGCTTCTCTGCGGACACGAACGAAATCCAATCAGCATAATTCTTGTTGCGCTCAATTGAAACAAATATCTCTTCAGCCTCTTCAGTTCTTCCTAACTTCACGAGTGAAGAACCGCGATATAGCAAGGCTTCGAATTCAGCCAGGATGTCGGGTGTGTAATCAAACACGCGCGTAAATGCCTGTTCAGCCAATTCGAAACGCCCTTGTCGGAAATACAGCGATGCAACATCGACCTGCCATTTGGCACGGATCTCGTCATCTTCAATTTGAGCTATTGCTTGCTTATACGGTTGGACAGCCCCCTCCAGATCGCCATCTTCCATTGCCATTTCAGCTTGAATGCGATACGCTTCACTAAGGATGTCGAACCTGTCCTTGTACCATGCAACGTCAATCGTCCTGGACAGTGTTTGCTTTCCCTGCGATACCTTTCGTTGCATAAGATAATTTTTTGCAAGCAGCAGATGTGCGTCGGGTGATAGCTCTCCATCGGTAAATCGTTCTATCAACTCTATACATTTCTGTTGCGAAGGCATCCATTCCTGCCTGAAGAAATATGCCTCTGCCATTAAAAACAGGCTACTTTCAACGAATTCGCTCTTAGGGTGATTAGCGAGTATTTTGGATCCCTTCATGAGGATGGAATCAACCTTTGTATTCACTGGCTGCAGCTTAGCTCTGTCGATCACAAACGCTTTTAGGAATTGATAGCCGACTCTGGTTTTGGGTTCATCTTTATCCTCTTTCGCTGAATCCAGACCAGGCACGAGCACGCGAGGCTGAACACGCCGGTTTTCGTCGATATAGGAAAACTCATCCTTTATCTCCGTCATTATCCGTTGCATGTTGTAGTGGGTATTGAAGTAGGCGGTTTGGTTGTCAAACCACGAACATCCGGCTGCAGCAAAAACAGCGGTAACGATCAGAAATATATTTACTATCCGATTATTCACGAATTTCTCTTTAGCCATTTTTCGCGCACAAGCCGCTGTTTCTTTGATGCTTCATCCGCAACATCCAAAGTATGAACCAACACTGTGCCAGGTGTGATTGTAGTTTCAAATGTTATACCGTCGCATTCGCAAATCAAGTGAATCCCTGTTAAACCAGCATCAGCAATTGCCCTGCTAAGTTGCTCGGTTGATGTTATCCGCCTGCCCGAAACTGCGACGATTTCGTCATCGATACCTAAGCCCGCCTTCGCTGCCGGCGAGCCGTCTTCCACCTCCCTTATAAAAACCCTACCGTCTATGCCAGCAACAACCCAGCCGCAAAACAATTCGGGCTTTAATGCCGTAAATGACCGATTTTCTCCAAAGGTTATTGCCTCAGGAAACCTTTCACCAAGGGTGAATTTGATACCTGCCAGTGAAAAGATTTCCTCGAAGGGTAACTC